>NZ_JAFCTE010000018.1:0-33265 GCF_049895865.1 Psychrobacter sp. TWR1-1-1
CCTGCCGCTTCAATCAGCATGCGAACGGCGCGTTCTTTAATCTCAGGAGTATAGGTTTGTCTTTTCATTGTCGTATTCTCTCAGAATATTAGGTCTCCGACAATCCCGGGGCGGTTCACAGCGTCTTTTTCTCAGGAATTATGCTAGGCAACCCTGCCAATCCCAACCCATCTACACCGCCTCCAGCCCTACTATGCTTACCAGCCTTCTCCGTAAACTGCTTTGCGGCTATCGTAATATTTGCGCCATCCAAAGTGATACTTGCACCACCAGCGGTCAGTGTAATTTTATTCGTTGCCACTATCTCAACCTCTTTAGTCGAGGAGGCAATATTCACATCTTGCTTAGCCGTGGCTTCAAGCTTACCCGTATGGGCGGAGAGGGTAATATTCTCTTTGGCATTGGTCATGCTAAATTGACCATCGGCTATGATATTTAGAGACTCGCTACTGACTTGGTTATGACTATCGCCACTACTGATATTCATGTCTTGCTGAGTGGTGGTTATCATCTCACCCATACTTCTGTGAATCAGCGTATCGTCACTGGCATAAGCACTGTATGCTGCGCTATCGATTAGCGTGTAGGGCATCGTTTGATGGGTTTTGGTTTGCTGTTCCTCTGCGATAGTCTCAAGCTGCGTCTTAATCGCTTTGTGGTCATTGACATGACGTCCAAGCCCTGTCGCCAGTTGCGTTAACCGCTCAGTTAAGTGCTGACCTCCAAGACCAGTTTGAGTCAGAGTCGGGGTGTGCTGCTGGTAGTCGTGCTCTTGGGCTTGTGCGTGGGTTTGCGGCTGGGTTGAGAGTACTAATGCTTCGCCCGTTTTTAAATGGTTCTATATATTACCTATTGTTTGAAATGGTCGTAATGATCTTTGATCCTTTAAAGAAATTCTAATGCGTGGTATATATTCAGGTAATTCACTAGCTGTGTTGTAATTCAAGTACTCTTTTTCATCTGATGTCTTAATTAAAATACTGACTATAACGTTTGGATAGTCTTTTGAACTATATAAGCGATTTAATAGGTAAGTATATTTGTTTGTAGAGGTGCTTTCTAAACGTTTATTTTTTGCTATATCATAGTTTTTAAGGTTTAAAGCATCAAAATCTAAATTTTTTGTTTTTAACTCTTTCTGAGTAGTCGTAGCTATTTTAATTCTTTCAATATTTGTAATTTCGTTGTTTAAACTAATAGATATATGCAATGGATCATTTATAAAGAAGTAATCTTTCATAGGCCCTTGTTTAGGAACATGTGGTTTGAATTCTCCAAATTCATCAACATTATCTAATAGTGTAGACTTTCCAGAAAGTATTTCCATAGATGACTTAAGAGCTTCATTAATGTTGCCATTTCCATTAGTGATATTTTTATTAATATTCTTCGATCTGACTACTGCATTAATTATCTTTTGATCATTTGTCATTGTAGATCCCTTTTTCTCTATACTCTGATAGCATCCTGACGAAACCAAAGCAATGAAAGTTATTGTTAGTAAATTTCTAATAGTTTTCTCCATTATTAATATTAAATGTCACAAAACATTTCATTAATATTTATCTACTATTAACAAAATATAGCTGATTCAGTAGATAATTATTAATTGAGCTTGTTACTTAGTAACACATAACTTCTTTTGATCAATTCCTAAACCTGATAGATCTCCATGATAACAGGACTGTTGAATATCTTGAAAAATGTTATCATTAGGTTCAAGAGACCAATGAAAATTTTCTTCTAATTTATATGGGTGCTCTAACTCTATCCCATCTACACCCTCATATTCTAATAAACTACCATTTATAAATATATTGTGAGAGCCATAAAGTTTTTCAAGCTGATCATACCAAGAATATGGAGTAACATAAGTTTTATTACGAATAAGCTTATTGGCTAGATCACTGGGAGTGTGAACATGCCCTTTACCACTAGGTGTAGATATATTCGCTAGATCTAGAATATCTTTTGCAGTTTCTGCACAAGTATCGTTTTTGTAGGCAGTATATTTTTCTTCTTGAGCAACAACTTGAAGCTTAAAATTGTTAGCATGGAGTCTTATACTATCTAATTGTTCTTTACTAATTTTAAATTTAAATAGCTGACTAGTTTCTGTAATAGTATATTCAGTATTACCAGGCCTTTTTCCACTATACTCGTCTATACCTTTTCGTCTCTCTAGAAAGTTTGGGTTAGCTAATGCACTATCTTGAATTTGTTGAGGTGTTCCAGCATTCTGATCTACACCTGGACCAAAACTAAAGAAAGTATCAACTACACCATTTTTTACCGTAATAAAATAGTTATGCCCATAGCCATCTTCAACAGTCAAATCTTGAGTATTCGTAGCTTTATTGAATGCTCTTTCATAAGTTTTACCATTTATTATAAGACTTTTCAATAAATTAACTTCAAATCCAATTATTAAATAGTATTCATTTGAAATTTTTATTATTTGATTATTTTCTGGCTTCGCTTGTGTAGCAGCGCTCGAAGTTACTTGTTGAGTCATTATTTTTTCTCTCTCTATGTTTGCCAGATAAGTTCTAAATGAATATCAATATCATCTTTATTATCGGACTGAAAGCGCTCTGACCAACCGTCTTTATCTGTATTACCTTTAAACTCTTCTCCTGTTACTTTATTAATAGCAGTGTAAGGCGTATTAGCATAAGGTTCCTCATCATCATCAACAAACTGATACGCTAAGTTATAAACTCCATCCATCAGCGTCTTTTTCTCAGGAATTATGCTAGGCAACCCTGCCAATCCCAACCCATCTACACCGCCTCCAGCCCTACTATGCTTACCAGCCTTCTCCGTAAACTGCTTTGCCGTAATCGTAATATCACCACCATCTAAAGTGATACTCGCACCACCAGCCGTCAGCGTAATTTTATTCGTCGCTACTATCTCAACCTCTTTAGTCGAGGAGGCGATGTTTATATCCTGCTTAGCCGTGGCTTCCAGTTTTCCTGTATGAGCGGAGAGGGTGATATTCTCTTTGGCATTGGTCATGCTAAATTGACCATCGGCTATGATATTTAGAGACTCGCTACTGACTTGATTATGACTATCGCCACTACTAATACTCATATCTTGCTGCGTAGTACTAATCATCTCACCCATACTTCTATGAATAATGGTATCGTCGCTCACATAGCTTATGTCTGCTGCGCTATCGATCAGCGCGAATGGCATTGTTTGATGAGTTTTGGTTTGCTGTTCCTCTGCGATAGTTTCAAGTTGCGTCTTAATCGCTTTGTGGTCATTGATATGACGTCCAAGCCCTGTCGCTAATTGTGTTAAACGTTCGGCTAAGTGCTGACCGCCAAGACCAGTTTGGGTGAGAGTCGGGGTGTGGTGTTGATAGTTATGCTGTCCAGATTGCGTATGAGTTTGCGGTTGAGTGGAAAGGACGAGGGCTTCACCTGACTTTATGTTGATTTGAGCGTTAGTAGCCGCATTGATACCTTGACGTTTGGCTGTGTCTGATGGATTGATAACCCCCATTTTTAGACTGGCAGCGACTTGTCCATCAGCGACGTTGAGCTGTGAGTAAGATTTTTCTGTACGGTGGTCAGTCACCCATTCTGATAAACCATTGCCCGTGTTGCGATAACCGCTTTCAATCGCTTGTTCGTTATCCGTGGCAAATAGGCTAGGTCGAGTCGATGACAATAAACTACCAGTATTAATCAGATGCTCGCTATCACCAATAGATTGCATGAGGGTTTGGTCGTCCGCTCTATGGGTGAAGTGTGTGCCGTAGTTCGCGCCAGCTTGCGCCTCCAATCGGTTGATAGGCTGAGCTGGGCTATCCAGTAAATAGCTGCGCGTGGGCGTCATATGGTTACGGCTATCCATCTCATTTTGCATTTCAGTGATCCCAGTCATCGGCGGTAGGGCATGTCTGCCATATAGATGACCGACCCATGGGGTATCAGCGGTAATGAGGCGCAGCTGAGTTAAATGAATGCCAGCTTCTAAAGAGGAGGCATGACGCTGTTGGTGGCGTGAGCTTTGGGTCAGCCCTGTGACATGCGCTAGACTATTGCGTGCCAAATGAATGATATGGGTAGCACGGTAGTACTGATTGAGTGCACTGTGATCGACAAGTATAAAGGTATCAGCAACACTCAAATCCGTAGCATGGGCTAGAGCATGATAGACGCTATATTGACTTTGATGACTGTTTGCCACGATGGTTGCTTCGTCTATGGTTTCAGTATCTGTTACTGGCGCAAAAGCAGCAGGCGTGTCTAATGTGAGTGTGTAGTTATTCGAATGGCTTATGTCATCAAGGTTATGGCTCATCGCAACGTCAGCGGACTGCGTTGGGTGTGCAACACTGCTGCTATTAAAACGCTGCATCGTTACTGAGTTTGGCTGGGTGATGACCTGCTCACTCAATGCCAATACTGGTGCATGGACACGGTCATGTAACACTTGCTGGTAACGCAGCGCGCCAATATTTAAGCTAATTCCATCGCTATCACTTGGACTATGCGATGTAATAACGAGCTTTGGTGGACTGTGCTCATTCGTTTGCTCATGGCGCAGATAGGCTGTGAGTCCTTGACGCGCAAGCCGCTCGCAAATATGTGTCCAGTCGCTTATTTGCCACTGGGTCATGCGTGCTGGTGACCAGTTAGCATCTTCACCATTGTTGCTGTCATCGATGATTTCTATATCCAGCGTAGCCGTGCGCTCTGCTACCATCGCTTGTACGGTCAAATGAGTATCAATATGACTGCGTATATGCTGATGCAGGCGATAAGTGATGGGCTGTACAAGCAGGCGATAATAGCCGTAGCTGCCATCATGATCTAGCTGATGCACAGCCGTTATATACAGATGACGAAAGCTTAGGCCACTTGGAATATCAAAGCTCAAGGTCAGAGGGCTACCGATGAGATTGGTTAATGGCGTAAAGGGAGGGTGATGCCGCTCATGGATATAAACGTGTAGCACATAAGTGTCGATACCGTGCTGCTGGTATTGGCGCTTACCATTGGGGTTTAGTTGAGCAATGATATCGGCTTCATCAGCGCTATGCATGAGCTTATCTTGCCACGCACGATGAGCATTGATGTCTTGGCGAGCGCTCGGATAGGGCGCTTGAGTGCTGCCTTCACTGGCATAGAGCCGATCAGGGTGCATAGGCAGCACGGTATTGGTCAAGCGTAGCATAGTTATGTCCCTATTTTTTTAGCAGTGGCTCTCTTTTAGCATTGGTGTTTTTTGTAGCATCGATATCTCTAGTAGCAATGACAGTATGTTTTTCAGCATTATCAAACCAGCTATCAGCACTTAACCGTCATTGCTTAGTTGCCGTTATCGTCATACGTTCTACATAGCGATGTTATTCATTAAGGGTAAATTCGATACGGCGATTGCGAGTGCGACCTTCTTCGTTGTCGTTACTAGCGATAGGGTCTGAGTCCCCTTTACCAGTAGTACTGAGACGAGACGCATTGATATTTCGACCGATCAAGTATTGTTTGACGGCTTCTGCACGCTTATTTGATAGGGCAAGATTGGCGGTAGAATTGCCGACATTGTCGGTATGACCGGTAATAAGAACAGGCTTATCACCGACCCGCTGTAACACCCCTGCCATATCGTCTAAGATACCAAGACCCATAGGCGTTAGATTGGTGCTACCAGACTCGAACTCAACGATACGGTTGCCTAAAGTCTCGTCTATGAGGCGTTGTTCACCTTCTACCACGACCAGCTGATTTTCTAATTGATAGAGATCAGTTAGGCGCGAGTGAATACGGTTTTGGATGGCTTGCTTTTGTTCAAGGCTGCTTACCTTGCCATGTAAGCTAATGGTCGTCCCATGAATGTCGATACGCCCTTGACGAATGTTAGAGATATCGCTATCAATGATAGTCGTGGCTATCTGTTGCCAGTTGGTTGGTATACTGATGTTCGAACGTACTTCGATTTCATCTCTGACAGGTTTATCAGGATACTGTGCTTTTAGCTTGTCGAGCAGTTGCTGTTTGTCTGAGCTGGTAGCGACCACACCCTTGATGACCACTGGCACATTTTGTGAATTATTTGTCACATGAGTGTCGTTATGTTCTGCAAATACAACGGCGCTCATAGGCAGGGTGATAGCGGCGGCTAATAGCAGGTTTTTCGCGTGATTTGTTCGCTTGGGTTTTGTCATTCTAGAGAGGACTTTCATTCAAGTACCTTTTTAATCTGTCTATTATTGAGCAGTGACTAATTGCAGGGGTATGATGCATGGTGGCTACTATCAGCTGTTACGAATCAGCTGTTACGAATCAGCAGTTATCGTGAGCTATTATTTATTGTGCTAAAAAAGTTTTTTTAAACAATTGCCTAGTATCATACAGATATAAATTGTCTTGTAACAATACTTTATTGAAACGGGTCAACCCAATGTCTTCA
Source organism: Psychrobacter sp. TWR1-1-1 (assembly GCF_049895865.1). Classification (NCBI taxonomy): domain Bacteria; kingdom Pseudomonadati; phylum Pseudomonadota; class Gammaproteobacteria; order Moraxellales; family Moraxellaceae; genus Psychrobacter; species Psychrobacter sp. TWR1-1-1. Next base: position 6,433 of record NZ_JAFCTE010000018.1, read on the forward strand.
TCGATATAGCCTTGAGTCCAGTCGCTATGAGCGATGACCACCCAATCTTCAGGATAGTTTTTTTCACTTTCTGATATTTGCTTGAGTATGCGTCCATCTGGTTTAGTAAAACTCATGAGCAGGCGATAGCAATTAGCGACACGATATAAGTAGGTATTCAAGTAGAGCTGGTGTGGCTGATAAAAACCATTGATGAGATCGTGCCAAAAAGTGGCCATGTGTATCGAGTTTTCTCTATCAGAAGTAAGTGACCAGCAGATCGCTTTATTTAAGCCATGGAAACCCTTAGTAAAGGTCGGTAAAAATAACAGGCCAGTGGCAATGATTTGCTGTATCAGCTGCGTTTTATCAATGTTCATTAAGATCGCGATATCATGCAAGGTAGTGGTATTGATAAAATCATAGTAGTAAGTACTGGCATTGTTATCGATGCTGAGTTGGCTATGATTGAGGTGCTCCATAAGATCGGTATTGTCAGTTTTGGATTTGGCCATACTTAAAACTTCATAAGTGTCATTCCAAAGCGCTGATGACTTGACGGGCAGATAGTTCATCCAGTTTTTCGGTTTATCGAGATGAAGCACGCCAAAACCTATCAATGGGTAATTTCTATAGCTACTATCGTGACTAGGGATCAAAACACCGGTGATAATCTCATTAGCTCTAGTATCGATATGGCTGAAATTTAAAAAGGCAAAGTTATGATTACTGACATTGTCTATCGGAATTCCGCTAAATACACTTTCCGACACGGCTAGCGCTTCGCTGACCCATTCATCAATGGCATTGGTCTCAGAGATATGAGCGCGCGCCCGTACAAAGTCCCCGCGAGCAGGCAATTTTCCAAAATATACTAAAGGCAAAGAGTCTGGAGTCATGGCGTTTGTTCCTGCTGTTCAGTCATGGCTGAACGATCATCAGTAGCCGTCGTGGTATCAGTAGGCGGTTGTACTGGTGGACTATTTTCACTATTGGTATTAGGGACTACAGTAGATACGCGGGCAGGCGGCGTGACATTGCTTGTATTTTGCTCACCAGTCGGTACTGGCTGATTGGTGCCAGAACCCGCATTAGGAGTATCGCCATCAACAGCATTATCATCAGAAATTGGCCTTGCTGTACGTGTGACACCAAGGGCAATAATCTCCTCTGGTAGTTTCATGCCAGTAAAGGGATTGGTAGAGCGACCTTGACCGGTAGTGGTACTACTGCCGCTGCCGCTGATGATTCTAAAGCGTACAGAGATAGTGATACCGTCACCAGACCATGCCATCTCAAAGATATCATTGCCAAGTTCAGTACGGCGTGCACTGTTAATGAGCCTTTCTACCCCAAAGCTGCCTGCTTCTTCAAAGACAGTAAAGTCTCTGCCATCATAGTCCTTGGCTCGAATACTGGCACCAGGTTGGCTACTTGGATTTGGCCATACAAACGTTGTCCACGCTTGAGTACCCATGCGATAACGCAACTGTTGACCATCGACTACAATGGTATATTCAGTCAAACCGCTGACGGGTAATGGCATAATTTGAAAAGTGGTTTGATTGGCAGCGCCACCAGTATTATTCGCACCAGCAGCGCCTGTGCTATTGCTGCCCATATAATTGGTAAAGTAACGGCCAAAATCAGCGACAAACTGCGGGTTGAGACCCAGACCTGCACCATTCCAGATTTTACTGGAGATTTGATCGCCGCGGCGAATGATAAAGGGCGATAACGTTTCGTTGACGAATCGCGCCACATAGCCATCTTCGCCGAAGAATTGACCGATCTCTGCAGGCGTCGCTTCTAAGTTTGCATTGGCGGTAAAGGGATACTTACTGCCTAAATTATCGAGGAAAGGCTTATAGACCTGCGCTTTCCAAACTTTATTAATTTCAGCCTTAGTGGGCGTCAGCAGCATGTTAAATGAACGAGTCAGTGGCTCACTCAACAACGGACGAACCAGTTGTTTTATTTCAGAGTTGGCTTGACTCAGGATCTGCTCATCTAATATCTGTAGAGATTTGGTTAACTCTGAGCCTTCGGGGCTGAGGGTTTGTGAGGCAAACAACAAAGCATCAGGGCCGATGTCGTCACTACGAGCGATATTATTAAAGCGGGTTCTGATATCGCCTAAACTGACTAAATAGCTGTCTAATAATGACAGATCCTGATTTTCTTCTCTTGGCGTTACTAGCGCATGTATAGAGGAGAATTCTTGAGCAATCACACCTGAGCTTGCTTGTACTACAGGCGCGGCGTTACTAGAGCTGCCACCATTATTCATCGCAGCTTCTGCTTGCCGCAGCTCAGCAGGGCTTTGACGCAGGATGGTTTGCTTAAACCAATTGACAAATGAGCGACGAGATTCGCCACCATTGCCAGCTGCTTGATTAGCCGCTTTATTGTCCCATTGAGTTTGGCGATCTACTGTCTCAAACAGGGTTTTTAACGGTGACTCTGCGGCATTGGACAGCTGATTTAATAAGACCGCATGATCATCGAAGCCTGTGCTATCCCGAACATACACTTGCGATAAAAAACGTTTCCATTCACTGATATATTCTTGCTTATAGCGATTGACCAGATATTGTCGTATCTGTTCAGGACTGCCCGTCAAGGTAAGGTCATCTTGGCTGCTGGTGGCCAACACCCAATCATCGGCGACCACTCTTGTGGTGGCAGCTTTATCAATCTCATCACTGACGAAAGCATCCCATGCCTCTTTAGTAAAAGTGCCTGAAATGACATAGCTACCAAGCAGTGCTTCATTAGCATTGTTTTGCGTGATCTGCGCAACCGTGACCGATGGGAAGCGGGCAGATGCGCGCATTTTAATCTCAGAGTAAACCCGCTCACGAGCAGGTTGGCCTTTGCTAACCTTGGATAAATTGCTACGGGTTTTGTCTATCAGCCCTAAGTCATTTTGGATCAATGGAAAGGCGGGGTCGTCGACATGAGCCAAGGTAAAACTCAAGATACGCTCAGCTTGGCGAATCATCTTGTCACGCGGCATGTCAGCGCGATTGGCTTCGAGCCAGTTGCGCCAAAAACGGGTCATCTGATCACTCAAATGACTGGCCTCTAAATTGTCATGATTGCCAAGCATGAGATAAGCCTTGAGCGCGTTATAAGCATCTTCAGCGTCTGTGGGGTCCGACTGGATATAAGCATCATTAATGGCAGCATCAGAGGTGTCATCAGTGCTTGAGTCTTCTGTACGGACTTCTAATTGATCGGCATTGGTATTTACTTCGGTTAAAAACGTTTCGATATTTTGTTTGGTTGGCGCTAAGACGATGATGCTGATGCCGTTATAATATTCTGCTAGCAATTTTTGCTTAAGCTTATCGCCTTGATAGAGGCCAAAACTCAAAGACAGCGGCTTGTCGTCTTCATAGCCTTCAAGCTGCTCGATTCGACTTTGTAGAATATTGAGCGACTCAAGCTGCGATTGTAAATCACCGTTAGAATTTTTTTGTAGCGCTGCGACTTGCTGTAAGTCAGCCACGACACGCTCAGTGAGCTGTTTATTATTGGCATAAGACCATGTCCACAGACCGACAGCCGCACACAAAGTCACGACAGCAGCTAGCGTCGCAAGCGCACGATGACTGCGCTTGTGTCGGTTTTTATGCTGCTTGACCAAATGCTTGTCTTTTAGAATGACTTTAGAAAATAGATCTTGTAAAAAATAGGGCTTGTCTGCAGCTTCTTGCTGCGCATTGAGCGGTATCGCAGGTGTGTGTAAATCGTAATTTTGTACCATTTGTAACGTCATTTGGCTGCTAACTTGCCCGTCCTGCAAGGCGCTGGTAAAGTAAAAGCCACGCAATATGGGCTTAAATTGGAAAGGGTTGTCCTCAAACAACGCATGCATCAGCGTCCGTATCATGGGACGTAATGACTGAAATTCCATTGGGAAAGTCATTAGACTGGGAGATACCGTGCGCTGATGACGTAAGGATAGCTTAGTGGTGCTCAAGTCTTTTAGACCATTGACCAATACGCCAAAATGCTCTTCGAATACGTCAGTGATATTGATGTTTTCTGGGTCTTCAGGGTAGGGGATGGTCGCGCCCCATACTTGGCTGCGCTCTTCTTGCTCATAGTCATTAAAGAAGTCACGGAAGCCTGAAATCAAATCCATTTTAGTAAAGACCACATAGACAGGCGCATAAACTTCTAACTGTTCAGTTAAGTCTTGCACACGGCTGCGCAGATTCTTGGCCAAATCCAAAGCATAGTTTGGGTCATTTTTGGTGAGTTCGGCGATACTGACCGCGATGATGATGCCGTTGATCGGTGCTTTAGGTCGATTCTTTTTGAGTAGGCTTAAAAATGACAACCATTCTGATCGATCTTCTTCATAGACGGAGTAACGTCCTGCGGTGTCGAGCAAGATACCTTCAGTCGAAAAAAACCAATCGCAGTTACGTGTACCGCCGACGCCTTTAACGGATAGCTTGTTACCTTGCTCCATAAAGGGGAATTTTAAGCCAGAGTGTAGCACTGCAGAGCTTTTGCCAGCCGCGGGATTACCAATGACCATATACCACGGCAGCTCATATAACGCCGCTTTGCCTGTTTGATCGCCTATCTTTGATTTACGAATGGTTTTAATGGCATCTTGCATTTGCTGACGTAGCGCTTGCACTTCTTGAGCGTTTTCATCTTTAGCCACATGAAGGCTATCGTCACCTTGGCTCTCGTTGCCATTATCCTCCACTAAGTTTGCCAGCTCATCTGAGGCAAGCTTACGTTTTTTCCACAGGTAATAGCCAAGCGTCCCCAGCACCGTACATGTGATTAAGACGCCAATGAGTATGACAAAGGTTTTAATAGTCACATAATCATAAAGTAAGACTAGAGCGACTATGAGCCCCAGCGCCAATAATACTCTTGGGTTATAGATAAGATGAAAAAACCTTGAAAACATGCGTGCTACCTAGTGTGAACTTAAGATAATAAAACGAGTATTTACCACGACAAAGCACTATTAAAACTAAGACTCAGATGTTTGAGAAGAGTCTAGCAACCAAAGCATATTGCAGTGCTTATGTTGAGTAATTAAAAATGATCTGTCTGACTCTTGTTGGTCTTCTTTGGCTAAGTCAATGAAGAGTGATAAGCTGATGAATGGCTTCAACCAATTATTCAATGGCATATAATGCCCTAAATGATGCTCATTTACTAGAGCGCCTTGTGCTATAAATGCTTCAAGAAAGCTCATATACGTTGATAAGTCATAGGGCTGCTTTAATGGATTAATGTCAGACATGGCGGTAATGGTCATGTCTGTTATAGCAACATTAGTCTTGTATTTTTCTTTGCTGTTGATGTCAGACGATTTTTTTGCGGGCTTTACTATCTGTTTATCAGTGGTTTTTAGCGTGGTCGTATCGGTCGGTGACAGTGAAAGCATATTGTCTATTAATAGATTTTTGATAGTCGTTAAATGATTCAAATAGCGACGATTATCACTCAAAAGCTCAGTGCGATGAGCTGTAGCTATCTCCGTTAATAAAATACGGGTACTGGCGTCAATATTGAGTAGCTCTTGAGCCGCTTGATTCGAGAATAGCAACAGCGCACCCGCCTCAGTTGGAACGACATTGGTCATTTGCTCAGCATACAAATGAGTGTCTAGCCATTCTTCACTTATCTGTGAATCTGCAATGAGAATTAAGCAAAGATCCGGCGCAGTTGATTTAGATAAAGGCAGTAGATGTCTATTGATGAATTCTGTAGGTGTGGCAATGGCAGTATTGTTAGCGCTATTGTCTACTACGGTGTTTGAGACGTCAGTGCTGTCAGTTATGATGGTCGTAATAGCAAGCCGTGTATCAGGAATGCCGTAAGTTGCTAACTGTTCTTTTATGGTCGCGATCAAAAATGCTGAATCGGCGCTGGCAGGTAAGCATAAATAGATAGGAAGATTGGTTAAATGACCAGCAGAGGCTGCTGTCATTTTGTCATCACTGTTCTCTTTACGGCTGTTATTTTCACTACTTACTTCGTTGGCACTCACCAAATAATGTTGCTGCCATTCGGGATGAATATGAATGGCTGCGTTGGACTGAGTCGTATCTTGTTGGTGATGTTGGTAAAAGTGTTCGGCAAGGCTAGACAGCATCTCCTCGCTCAAGACTAGCTGCTCATAAACTAATGCCTGTAAACGCAAGGTAGTATCATTTAACGCAGCTTTACGTTCAGTAAATCTCTCATCATCGAGATGGCTGTCTAAACTGCTGTCTAAATCACTGTTCGAATCTAAATAATGGTCTGAATAGCTGTCGTCAAACTCTGAATCTGCTGAGTAGGCATCAGACAGACTAGGATATGGTAGGGCGGCGGCATCAAAGAGTCTTGCAATCGGTTTGACCAACATTGGCATACCATCAATATCTGTCAAATCCTCGCTCAATACGGTTAGGTCTGCATCATTTTCCACCACTTCAGACCAACAGTCTCCTTCTGGTAGGCAGACACTGCTATAGATGAATAACTGATAAGTATTGGGCGGCTTAATAGCGTCTGTTTTATCTGTTGTTCCATTAAGTATCTCTGGTGAATCGGTTATTTGTTTATCCAGTTTTTTTTGCCACCATGAGAGCGCCATGATAGAGCCAAGAAACAATAAAGGGATGGAAACAAACCATAGTAATAAGCCAGATGAGGTCAGCTGTCGCGCATTGTCTTTAAAGTACATCCAGACCAAAATGAGATACAACACCAAAATCATGACTAAAACAGATCGGCCGTATGACAGTATTTTTTTTGCGCCCACTTATTTAAACTCCCTATTTGTTGGGTTGTTCTTATGATTATTACCATGTAGACAAGCTTTGCGATCCAAATTTTATAATATCTACAAGCTTATTTTTACTATACTAGTTAACTTTATTTGTCTTTTTTATGATTCGGTTGTAATGATAGGAGTCGCTTTGAAAACGTTGTTAAACTATAAAATCGATAACCAGTGAGGGTTTTAGGCGTTATTAAGTAAATTTTTATAATGAAATGGTATTTTTAAGTTGTCTATAGATAAGCTAATGGATAGAAATAAATAAAAATTAGTGTAATTAAGTTAGCTTTGTTTTAAAAGGAGATGATTTGTCTATATAATACTGACGAAATCGTAATTATCAACGCCTGTTTATTATTATTTTGTTTTTATCGTCTCAACTGTCGCTGACGCTTGCCTATGATTTACTTGACTGTATCGATCTTTACATTGCTATCTATCCTCATGATGGTCATGCTTTTTGATCGGCAGCTATGTGGACGACTATTAGATAAGGTAATGGTGTTTTTTCATCGATTGCCTAGCCTAAAATTCAAGCGTCCATCAATAAAGACACCAAAGAAGGCATTTCATTATCGTATCAAGCAGTTTATTCGTTTTATTTCAGATATAGATGTTTCTCGTATTCCAGTGATATCGGCATTGTCTTTTTTGATTGTCATGGCAACGGTTGGATTGTGTTATGCCCTGATTACCAATCATTCTCTGGAGGTTTATCATGCCAATGATACCGTGGCTAGCACGACAAATTTGCAAATCAGCCAACTACTCATAGGAGAGCGTCTGCGTCCGCCGTCGCCTCCGCCAGAGGAGCTGTTTGCTGAACTAGAAGCCGAGGTTGCAAGCTACCAAGCTGACAAGACAGAGGAAGGGTATTGGCCGGATAATCAGACAAATATACCTCAGACTGATAGACCGCTAATGCTCCCTGAGCCTGATTTGTCTGACTTAAACACGCAAGATCATAGCACTGGCTATTCAGGTGACATGTTGGCTGCACATCTACATAATGGTCACATCAATATCAAAAATGCTGACCGTAATTGGCAAAAAATGAACTCGGATTTTGTCCAACGGCTGTTGACTGTGTATAAAGTAATGAGTGACCAATATGGCTATGACATGGTGCTGTTAGAAGGCTATCGTAGCCCTGCAAGGCAAGCAAGACTATTGAAAAAAGGGACTCATGTAACGAAGGCAGGATCATACAAGAGCTATCATCAGTTTGGTTTAGCAGGCGATAGCGCCTTTATCAGAAATGGTAAAATTGTCATAAGCGAAAAGGATCCTTGGGCAATGCGAGGCTATAAATTATATGGTAAAGTAGCCAAATCTGCCGGACTTGTGTGGGGTGGTGATTGGCGCATGATGGATCTTGGGCATGTCGAGCTGCGCAAAAAAGGCGTGCTCGGTCGCCCAGAAATGGCTGAGATTTTGACCAGTCAATAATGATAATAAAAAGCTAAGGTAAACTGAAAGTATGAATAAGTGTATGACACTGCCAGTATCATTAATCGCTGCTACTTGCTTGCTAAGTGGTACGATCGCCGGATGCAGCACTGATAAATTGAGCAAGTCAAATGACAAGGTATCAGCATTGGCAGGCGAGCCTCCTACTATAGATGCCATGAGCCATATCGTTGATAATGGCAAAAATAGTGCTGATTTGCAAAGCTTAAAAGCACAGCTAGAGCTGCAGCAACAGCAGCTAGCGACCATGAGTGCTGAGCAGCAAGCATTGCAAGAAAAACTGAAGCGTCAGCAGATTACCTTAAATATCAAACCCACCACTAATGCCAATGCAGGGCGTACCAAAGTAGGAACAGCAAGTACTGCCTATATCGCATTTTTGGAGGAGGAGAGTCAGTTTACGGATATTGAAGCGCTAGCTGCCAAAGAAATCAGTATTATCCCAAATCGTGAGAGCAGTCTGACCGTGAACATTCCGCAAGACGCGCGCTTTATCGCTATTAAAGTGGGGCTGAGATATACCAAAAAGCGCTCACAGTTTCTTATCCCACTTGCCAGTCTCAATTTTGATACGCCACTGGCGATCAATATTGGTGGATGCGATGTCAGCATTACTGAGGGTATTGACCCAGCACTGGCACCTACATTTACCACCAAACTTAAATATTATCAGCAGCCACTAGTCAGCTGTTCTTAGGAGATTGTCTTGAGTAAACACAGGGTATTATGGGGAGAAGGGTTGTTTTTGCGACCCCAACATTTTCAGATTCAAGACACTTATCATGACTCGCAACGCGCTTTGAGTATGATGCTGGTGCATCCTTATGCTTATGGAGTATCTGACGTTCAGATTGATAAGCAACTTTTGGAAAGCAATTTACTAAGCTTTCAAAGTATTTATGCGGTATTGCCCGATGGCACGATATATCATGCGCCTCGTACCGACACTTTACCGAAAGCCATTACCTTAGATACCCAAGACAATGGCGATGAAGTTTTCGTATTTTTGAGTTTAGAGATTGTCCATAGTGGCGGCAGCAATATACAGACGGATCGTAGTGACAATCCAACACGCTATGTCAGGGGTGCTATTGAGACACAAGACCTATATAGCCAAGCCGCTGAAGCAGTCATTGACGTGATTAAACTGTCGCCAAGTTTGCAATTAAGTCATTCTGCGCAAGCGCCTAGCCAAGATACCGTGTCCTTATTGGTAGCCAAGCTCGTGCGTACCACTCAAGGCGTCTATCAAGTCGATGATGATTATATCGTCCCAAGTGTGCATATTACGAGTAACCCTGCGCTTATTGGTCACGTATATCGTTTGATGACGATGATTAATACCAAGTCTACGTCGCTGTATGACCATCATCGTCAGTCAAACAATGACTTACTGGAGTTTCGCTCCTCGGATATTGCCTCTTTTTGGCTATTGCATACGCTAAATACCGCATACTCTCAGCTCAGTCATTTATATAATAATGCCAAACTACATCCAGAACGCCTTTATGAAGCATTATTAAATGTCGCCAGCCAATTGGCTACTTTTAGCTCATTATATAAGGTGGGCGACTTACCTTCTTATCATCACGATAATGCCAATGACTCATTTGTCAGTATCATTTTAATCATTCGTGAGCTACTCAATACTGTCATTGCCAGTAACTTTATCTCGATTCCATTACGTCAAAATAAGCCATCTTATTATACAGGCGAGCTAAGTAGTGACAAGATCACACGTGGCTCACAGCTGTATCTGTCTGTTAGCTCATCATTGCCGATGCACGAGCTCATCGATATCGTACCACGCCGATTTAAAATTGCGACGCCTGACTCAGTAGAGAAACGTGTGTTGTCAGCGCTGCCAGGCTCTTCTATTTCACATGTCAGCCAAGTACCCAGTGCGATACCAGTGAGACCAGGCTTTAGCTATTTCACCATCGAACCAGTAGGCGAGCTATATGACGAAATGCTCAAATCTGAATCTATCTGTATTTATGTGCCAAATGGCTTTGATGATTTAAAAATAGAGCTGATGGCTATCGTACAGTAGTTCTTTTTGTCTATAGAGGTGCTGAGGTTGCAAGATGAGTATGCACTAGGGCGCGCCCTCATTTTGAGGACACGCCCTCAATAGTATTTGAAATAATAAGCATTAGGAATAATCATGTCAGGGAATAATTCAATGGGTTCTGCACCTTCGTTGTTAGATTCAGGCGAGGTGGCTTCAAAGGTCTCAGCAACTGGTCTAGATAAGCGTATCAGTAGTCAGTCGCTGGTAGATATCATGTATGACGGCTTTTATTTGGTATTTTTATTGCGTAATCATTATTTCAGCACTGAGCCGCGACAGTTTCGTCAAAAAATATATGATTTTTTAGACAAGTTCGAGATGAATGCGCGCAAAAAAGGATTTCTTTCAGAAGATATCCATGAAGCTAAGTATGCGTATTGTGCGTTGATTGATGAGACCATCATGACCTCGCAAGAGCCCGAGTTTCAAACTCTCAAAGATGCTTGGGAGCTAAATCCTTTGCAGTTGGATTTATTTGGCTCACAAATTGCTGGTAATGAGTTCTTTGAGCGTTTAGATGGGCTACGCGAGCAAGGAGAGAGGCGTCTGCCTGCTCTGGAGGTCTATCACTATGCGATGCTACTTGGCTTTCAAGGGAAGTATCGTTTAGAAGCACCCGAGAAAATTCGTTATCTTATCTCACGCTTAGGGGATGAAATTGAGCATCTACGGGGTAATAAGAACGAGTTTTCGCCTTTTTGGGCGATACCTGACCAAATCAAGCACACGCTCACGAGCGAAACGCCACTATGGGTCATACTTACGGTCATGGCAGTGTTGTTGACCGCGATATTTGCGACCATGTTGCAGTTTACCAATAGTTTCTCGAATGAGCAGCTGTCAGCATACGACAATGTGATTCAAGAAAACAAAGAGCAAGCTCATATCTCAATTTTCCTACCTTAATTATTTTCCTTACTTTAAATGCTAACTTCTTTAACAGTTTTTATTTCAGCTGCATACGTTGTGCTGAAATAAAAACTGTTAGGACAGCAAGGTAATGGTTGTTATATCGTTGGCTACTTATTTTTCTACTGAGCTTTATATAAGTTTCTTCATGCCAATAAGAATAGCAGCTATAAAAAAACCCTCATCAAAGAGATGAGGGTTTTGGCAAATGCCATAATTGAATTAAAGATAATTCAAGAAATTTACAACTAAAATGTGGCTCTCCAACCTGGGCTCGAACCAGGGACACACGGATTAACAGTCCGTTGCTCTACCAACTGAGCTATTGGAGAATAAGCTGCAAGTGTTTAAAACCTTACAACGAGCCTTAGAAGCCTCTAACGAGTTCTTGCTAAGTGGGGCGTATTCTAGCAAAAATAAAAAATACGTCAAGCCTTTTTTGCATAATTATCAAAGATAATTATTTTAATAAGGGGATAAGGCTTTTTTCGAGGTTTTTTGCCAAAAAAACTCCCAATTGTGAGATGAATAAAAAGACGCCACATAAAGGGATAGGTGGCGTCTTCATTTATAAGCACATTTCTAAGCACATACTTAAGCGTAGTAATTTTAAGACAGTGGCTGTTTAGTCTTTATTCAGCAACGTCTAGATCAGCCACCGCTTTTTCGATACGTGATAAGGCGTCTTTTAGCGTTGCTTCATCAGTTGCGTAAGAGATGCGCATATAGCCACCAAGACCAAAGGCGTCACCAGGCACTACGGCTACGCCAACTTTCTCTAACAACCATGCTGAAAATTCAGTACATGATGACAGACCAGCGGCTTTGATGAGTGGTTTGATATCAGGATACACGTAGAAAGCGCCATCAGGACGCAGGCAGGTGATACCTTTAATCGCGTTCAAACCATCAACGACTAGATCACAACGCTTCTCAAATGCTTCTACCATCGGCGTGAGCACGCTTTGATCGCCACTGATAGCGGCTTCGGCAGCCACTTGGCTGATCGATGTTGGGCATGAGGTTGACTGTGATTGTACTTTTTTCATCGCCCCAATCAGCTTGGCAGGGCCACCAGCGTAACCAATACGCCAGCCAGTCATCGCATATGCTTTCGACACGCCATTTAAAATAATCGCCCGCTCTTTTAGCTCAGGTGCTGCATTCAGAATATTGTAGAACTTATCGCCCGTCCAGCGGATGTGCTCATACATGTCATCTGAAACGACATAAACTTGTGGGTGCTTTTTCAGCACGTCAGCGATGGCTTTTAGCTCATCCAACGTGTAAATCATACCGGTTGGGTTAGAGGGGCTGTTTAGTACCAGCATTTTAGTTTTGTCAGTGATGGCGTCTTCTAACTGCTCAGCGGTGATTTTGAAATCTTGCTCAGCAGGGCATTTGACGATGACTGGCACACCTTCTGCAATGATGACCATGTCAGGATAGCTGACCCAGTAAGGTGCTGGAATGATGACTTCATCACCTGGATTGATAAAGGCTTGCGCAAGGTTAAAAAACGACTGTTTACCACCGACCGATACTAGGATTTCGTTTGGCTCATAGCTGATGCTGTTATCACGTTTGAACTTCTCAATGATGGCTTTTTTGAGCTCTGGCGTACCATCGACAGCGGTGTATTTGGTAAAACCGTCATTAATGGCATCGATTGCTGCTTTTTTGATGTGCTCTGGCGTATCAAAATCAGGTTCACCCGCACCCAGACCGATTATGTCTTTACCAGCTGCTTTTAGCTCTTTGGCTTTATTGGTAATCGCTAGCGTAGGCGATGGCTTGATGTTGTTGACGCGGTCAGAGAGTTGCAATTCGCTCATGAGAGATCCTTTTTATAGTGGAGTGGGATTGGTGAAGCGCTATCATTAATTGAATAACGTTTGAGATGTCATTAGGACACTATATCAGGCAGTTTCAAAAACTGTCGCAAGGGAAGCTGATTTTTGAAAATAAATAACCGTTAATAAAGACAAGCGCTTTTAACAGGTTGGATATTTTCATGATAAATACGCTGACTAATCAGCCCTTTAATGTAAAGCTATTTTTGATTTTTAGTATTGTAGCATGCCGTAATTAGGCTGTCTTATAAGGCTAGTAACATAAAACGACAGACCTAAGAGCAATTTTTTCAGTGCGCGAGAGTAGACAGGTTCAGTCAATTAAGAGACGCATTGATTGCGAAACCACAACAATAAATCGATAGCCGTGCGCTATGATTGTTTAGATTTAATAAATAAAATGGATGATACCTTAATAAGAAAAGGTTAATGCCATCAGCTGACTAAAGATGATAAGCAAGTATTTGACACCTGAATGCATGGTGAATTTTGTACTATCAGCACAAATAAAAGGACGTTTACGATGACTGACTCTACTAAGAAATTACATATACTTATTACTGGCGCGACGTCTGGTATTGGCAATCAATTGGCAAAAGACTATCTACTAGACGGTCATCATGTCTATGCCGTTGGTCGAGACGATAGCGCATTGGCTGAGCTTGAGTCATTAGGCGCAGAAACGGTTGACTTAGATCTCATGGATCGGGATAAAGTTATCGACGCTTTTGAAAAAATTGAAGAGGTTGATTTGGCGATTTGTGGCGCTGGCATGTGCGAATATTTGGACATGCCAAACTTCGATAGCGCCTCGTTTATGAAAGTGATGTCGGTAAATATGGGTACGTTGTCACATGCTATCGAAGGGATATTGCCAAAGCTAATCGCCTCAAAAGGTCGCTTGGTTGGCATTGGTTCAGCATCTGCTTATGTGCCATTTGCTCGTGCCGAAGCTTATGGCAGCTCAAAGGCTGCCATCCATTATCTAATGAAAACTTTGCAAATTAGCCTTGCACCGCATGATGTGTCGGTAAGCTTGGTGGTGCCTGGTTTTGTCGAGACGCCAATGACTAAGCAAAATGATTTTCCCATGCCCTTTATCCAAACAACAGCGCAGGCAAGCCAAGCTATTCGTGATGGTATCGCGAGTGGTCACGATGTGATTGAATTTCCCAAAAAGCTCACTTTACCGTTAAAGGTATTGGGTACGTTGCCAGATTTGGTGTGGCAGCAAGTCAGTGAAAAAATTAATAAAAAATAGCTTATATTGAAAAATTGCAAAAAACAAATTACTAAAAATATGGAAAGGAACGCATCAATGCTGTTTAACCGCCGTAAACGTAAGAATATAGAGACAGTCTCTCATGAAGCCAGCAGCCTCTCAAAACAGACGACTAACGCTCAAGCTCAAAAACGTATTGCTATCATTGGCTCAGGTGTATCAGGATTGACTTGCGCTCATTATCTGGTGGCGCAACATGAAGTGACAGTGTTTGAGGCTAATGATTATATTGGCGGGCATGTAAATACCATCGATGTGGCGCTACAAGATGGCAAAAAAGCAAAAAGCAGCAATGTGGAAAACAGTGCCATAGATACTGGCTTTATCGTCTTTAATGAGCGTACTTATCCCAATTTCTTTCGGCTACTGCATGAGCTGCAAGTGCCGTTTCAATCGACTGATATGAGCTTTTCGGTAAAGAATACGGCGCGCCATTTTGAATACAATGGTCACACGCTCAATACTTTATTATCGCAGCGTAAGAATGTTTTCAATCCAAAGTTTTGGCAATTTATCAAAGATATTTTACAGTTCAATAAGCATATCAAGCAGCTACGCCAAGACTACGAAATGGCACGTACTAAAGAGCAAGATGTTAGCATTTTTACTGAGCAAACACTGGGCAGCTATCTCACAGAAAAAAGCTATGGCAAGCTTTTTATAGACAACTATCTGCTGCCAATGGTTTCTGCCATTTGGTCAACCAGTTTGCGTGAAGTACAAGACTTCCCACTGGTGTTTTTTGCACAGTTCTTTGACAATCATGGCTTGCTCGATGTGGTTAATCGTCCGCAGTGGTTTACGATCAAAGGTGGCTCAAAACAGTACGTCAATAAGTTGATTCCACGCTTCATCAAAGCGGGCGGTAAGGTGAGAGTAAACAGTCCAGTCCAGTCTGTGGTTCGCGATGGTGAGCAAGTATTATTGACGGTTCAAAATAAAAGCATTACTGACAACAATATCGAAAGCTTGAACGAAAAATTGGTATTTGACGAAGTTATCTTTGCTTGTCATGCAGACACCGCACTCAAAATTTTAACAGACGCCAGTAAGGATGAACATGAGGTGCTGAGTCATTTTCGCTTTAACAAAAATACCGCCGTACTGCATACCGATATCAGTGTCCTACCGAACAAGCCATTGGCATGGGCCAGCTGGAATTATCTGATTGATGAGAATCTCGCAAATCAAAAAGCGCAAACATCAGCAAAACCAGTGCTGACTTATCACATGAATATTCTGCAACGCCTGACCAAAAAGCACAATTATTTGGTTACGCTGAATCCAGAAACCGTTCATGAAAATATTGACGATAAGCACGTCATCAAGCGCATCGATTATAGCCATCCTGTGTTTGATAAAGCGATGATTGAGGCGCAAAGCAGATGGTCGAGTATCTCTGGTAACGACATGCACACACATTTTTGCGGTGCCTATTGGTTTAATGGTTTTCATGAAGATGGCGTACGTAGTGGTCTACGTGTTTGTCAGGCGCTCGGTCATGATATTGCTATAAAGGACGAGGTTGATCCGACTCATCTGCCTGATGCCGAGAGCGCACATACGCCGTTTCGTTATAAAGACCTGCCGGTAAAGGCAGATAGCAAATTGCGCACACTTAATAAGCGTGAGGTGGTCACGGCGCTCACCAATCAGGAGTTGATTGAGTACATTGAACGTTTACAACCGACTGTTAAAAGTGATGAACCAAAGCGAAAGCGTCGCTTATTTGGTCGTCATAACGTGCAGTGATTTTGGCAGTGAAATCAACGAACACTATTGAAGAGAATGCTATGTCTATTGAAACCGACACGCCTAATAAGCTGTTACCCCATCAGTTGTTTCATGGGACGACTTGGCACAGTCGGTTACTGCCAAGTGTGCATAAATTTGCGTATCCATACCGTTATTGGGGCATCAATATCAGCGCATTGGCTAAAGGGCTGGATCTTCCTGAAGTAAGTATAGGTATGAGTAGTAAAAATAAGCTTTTAAAAAAGTTGCTTTCAAAAGGGCGTCTGGTCAAAGGATTGCCATTATTTTCAGCAAAGAAAAAAGCCTTGCAGCAGTTTTGTCCTGATGATTACTTACAAGGTCTACCTTTACAAGAGTTAAATAGCCTAAGTAATTACTTAATAAATGATAAGCAGGATAATTGTCGTTCAAATTCTGTTCAAGCAATTAATCATCGCTTAAACCAAGCGTTTACTGAGCAAACGGGTAGTGCGCCAACAGGCGATATTATTGGGATGCTCGTTTGCCGCAATGCAGGCATATGTTTTAGTCCAGTCAATTTTTATTTAGGTTTCGATGAGCAGCAGATACCATCCCATTTATTGGCTGAAGTCTCTAATACACCGTGGGATAAGCGCCATTATTATGGGTTTACACTCAATGGCGCGAATACTGAATTTTGTCATAATAAAGATTTTCATGTCTCACCTTTTAACCCGATCGATCAGCTATATCGTTGGCAAGTTAAGGTAAAACAACAGCCGGATAATTGCTTGCAAGTTCGTATTGCTATCGATATCAGCGATGAGCGCGGTGAGGTATTAAAAGCGGGTATAAAAATGGCTGGCGTTCCAATGACCGCCAGAACGATTCGCAACAGTTTGCGAAAAAACCCGCTAATGAACATGACCTCTGTAACCCGTATTTATTGGCATGCTTTCAAGCTTTATGCGATTAAAAAAGTACCTTATATTCATTATGATGAAAAACTGGCCGATAGCCAACAGAACAAAGCACCGACTCCAAAAGATATTCTTTGATAGTTGAAGGGCTAACGATCAGCCAAAGAAATTTATCAGCTTAACGCTTAAGCATAGAGCATTTAAACAAGGATGAATATACGATGTCAGCACGACCAACCGACCGAGCACCCGTTTCGATATTAGGGAAATTGACCGCACAGATGAGTAAGGTCGTCAATGAGAGCGCCGTTTTTCAGCCCGTCAGTGCGGGAATGAATAAATTGGCAAGAAAACTCATCTTTCGTGCATTAGCGCATATCCAGTTTGGTAGCTTGACTATAGTCGAAGCATTCGATGAGCAAGCACCTAATACCGTCAGCTTTGGTAAAGTATCCGATAGTGTCGCGAGCAGTTCGGCAGTGGGTCGCCATTCACTACACGTCACCTTGATGATTCATGATCCTGCTGTCTATCGACAGCTGTTGCTTGGCGGCTCTATTGCGCTAGCAGACAGCTATATCAATGGTGAGTGGGATACGGACGATTTGACAGGGCTGATTCGGTTGGCAGCGCGTAACTTGGCGGTGTTGAATAAATTAGAAAATCGCTTTGCAGGTGTGAGTAAGGCGTTTGAAAAAGCGAAGCATCGGCTACGTAGCAATGATCAGTCTGGTGCCAAGTCCAATATTTTAGCGCATTATGATTTGGGCAATGATATGTATCAGCGGTTTTTGGACGATACGATGATGTATTCAGCAGCAGTATATCGTACGCCTGATGTATCACTGAGCGCAGCACAGCAGCATAAACTGGCGCTCATTTGCCAGCGATTACAATTGACGCCTGATGATCATGTGATAGAAATTGGCACAGGGTGGGGCGGTTTTGCTATTTATGCCGCCACACATTATGGCTGTCACATAACGACGACGACCATCTCTGATGCCCAGTATGATGAGGCGCAGCGCCGAGTCGATGCGGCAGGACTGTCTGATAAAATTACCCTGCTGAAGCAAGACTATTGTGAGCTGACAGGGCAGTACGACAAGCTAGTCAGTATCGAGATGATTGAAGCCGTTGGGCACGAGTACTTACCGACGTTTTTTGCCAAATGTAATAGCTTGCTCAAACCCACAGGGCTGATGGTGCTGCAAGCGATTACTTTTAACGATCAAAACTACCAAGATTATGTTAATTCAGTTGATTTTATCCAGACGCACATTTTCCCTGGTGGTTGTTTGCTGTCTAATCAAGAGCTAAATACACAGTTTACGGAACAAACCGACATGGTCATCAAGCAGCTACATGATTACGGTTTTGACTATGCTCATACCTTGCGCGACTGGCGTGCGGCGTTTATGGCACAGCGTGAAGAAATTAAGGGGCTTGGTTATGATGATGCCTTTATTCGCTTGTGGGATTTTTATTTTTGTTACTGTGAAGGTGGGTTTTTAGAGCGCACCATCGGCGTGGTACAGTTGACCGCAGTGAAGCCAGACAATATTGATGTGATGCATTTCTCTGATTTGTCTTCTCATGACACTCTCACCGATGAGCAAAGCAGCCGTCTGATTCACGATATTATGAATTCTAATGAAAGCGGTAATGTTAACAGTGATGGCCAAGACGCCTCCAAACGAAACATAGCGTCTTAACAAGTTGGGTTTCAATAGGCAGTGTCTTAACAAGCACTGACTTAACAAGCGATGATGGAAATAAGCTGGGATTAAAAAACGCTAATTAAAAGGATGTGGTTATGGGTTATGTACTTATATATCTGGCTGCTGTGCTTATATTTTTGGGTATTGACGCAGTTTGGCTCAAGACTATGACTGGCTTATTTTACGAAAAGCGTATCGGGCATCTGCTTGCCGATGAGCCAAACATGATTGCTGCTGGCGTGTTCTATATGTTTTATCTACTGGCTCTCTGTGTCTTGATTTTATATCCACAAATCAAAGCAGGCGCTTCGATTGGTCATATATTCTTGCTTGGTGGCCTAATAGGGCTGATGGCTTACGGTACTTATGACTTTACCAGTTTAGCGTTGTACAAAGGTTTTACACTGGATACAGCGTTGGTTGATTTTGCTTGGGGCGGTATCTTGACAGGTTCAGTGAGCGCCATTGTCGCTTGGCTTGCTTATCGTTTTCATTGGTTGAGCTAAAGTTAAATAGCTTAAGATTTACATAACCTAGACCATTCAATGACAGAGTGCCGTTTGTGCTCTCTTGTGAGCTGCTGTATAAATGATACTTACTATCAAAACGCCCTAAATCATTCAAGGATTTTTATGCCGCAATACAATACCAGCTCGACTGCCAAAAAAGCCCCGTTAAATCATGAGTTATATATGTCGATACTGATGACGCCTGATATGGCGAATTTTATTGGCAATGTGCATGGTGGTGATTTGCTTAAGATGCTTGATCAAGTCGCATATGCTTGCGCCAGTCGCTATAGCGGCAATTATGTGGTGACGCTGTCTGTCGACCAAGTGATGTTCCGTGAGCCTATATATGTTGGCGAATTGGTTACCTTTGCGGCAAGTGTTAATTATGTGGGAAATACTTCAATGGAGGTCGGCATTCGCGTCGAAGCAGAAGACGTTCGAGCCCGTACTGTACGCCATACCAACAGCTGCTATTTTACGATGGTCGCTATTGATGATAATGGCAAGCCCACACCTGCGCCGCCACTTGATATCAAAAATCCCATGCAGCAATGCCGTGCTGATGCCGCACTAGAGCGTAAAAACCTGCGTCTGGAAAGCTCGCATCGACCCAGTTGTGATATCAGAGATATGGTTGGTGAGCTGGCTAATTGTCATGATCGTTAAGACAAATAGACCCTGCATAGTCAGTTAAACGGCTCTCAATTGGTCTATTGATCTGGTTAAATACATATCTGCGTTCAAAAAGCCTATATCGAGATTATTATGAGCTTAAAACCATCGGAAGCCGAGTCACCTCCTACTATTTCTCATCAGTCAGCGCCGCGTAATAGCCGTGCTCGAGGCGCTGGCACGCTCATTACAGACGCCACTTCTAATGGTAATTCTCATTCTGTATTAGACAGTTCTGCTAAGTCTACAACCAATAAAGACCAGCAACATTCCGCTTCATTGGTAACGGTATTAATTGCCGTTGGAGCCAACATTATCATTGCGATTGCCAAAACGGTAGCAGCATTTATGACGGGTTCTGCTTCTATGATCGCAGAGTCAGCGCATTCGTGGGCAGATGCAGGTAACGGTACTTTATTAATTGTCGCCGAGAAAAAGGCGATCAAACCTGCTGATGAAAGCCATCCCCTCGGCTATGGCAAAGAAGCTTATGTCTGGTCGATGATTGCCGCTTTTGGTGTCTTTATGGCAGGTTCCATTGTCTCCATTTATACTGGTATCACCGAGTGGAATGCTGCGGAAAGCGAGACCAACTATACCATCGGTTTTATTGTATTGGCGATTGCGTTTGTGCTCGAAGGGTTTTCATTAGGGCAAGCTTACTTACAAAGCAAAAAGCATGGTGAAGCGATAAATGTCAGCGCCATTGGCTATGTGGTCGATACGTCAAATCCAACTTTACGTGGTGTATTCTTTGAAGACTTGGCAGCTGTCATCGGCTTGGTTGTCGCTGCTGCTGCCATGGGTATGCATGCTTACACGGGACAGCCGTTTTGGGATGCGCTCGGCTCCATCATTGTCGGAATATTATTGGGTGCGGTAGCCATCTTTTTAATTAGCCGCAACCGTGACTTTTTGGTCGGTTATAAAGTATCAGAGAGGATACATGGCTATGCATTGAGCGAGTTACTCAATCATCCAGATATCGATAGTGTGTCGTACTTACATTTGGAGTGGGTGGGACCCAAAAAGATATTTATGGTGGCGGCAGTCGATATCGCTGGCAATCAAAAAGAAAAAGAGATTGCCCAAAAATTCGAAATTATTGAAAGTCAGTTTCGTGCCAATCCTTTATTTCAGGAAGCTATCCTGACATTATCTGTACCCAATGCTGAAACTTTGAGCTTACCCAATAGTTATAATCAAGATGCCTGATAAAGAGAAACTAATATGAAACTAAGTCTTCAGTCTGCTATCGAGAGCCCTGTTGGGCGTTCAATCATGGTTCGCTCATTAAGTATGGCCGTTATCACTATTAGCGCAGTAGCCAGTCTGACTCAAGCACAGGCTGAGCTGGTAATTCATAATGAGCCTGCTCAACAGCAAAGCGTAAGTATCAATAGAATAAGTGTGAATAGCGCTTCTATTAACAATACCGCTTTTATGAATAATATCTCCCCAACAGATACGTCTATTGTGAAGCTGATGGAAGTGATGCATATTGATGAGCAAATAGAATCTATCGTTAACGGGCAACAAGCGGCTATTAATGCCATCAATGTACAAACGCAAAATCCTACTGAGTCAGTAGGTGATGGTAAACTGAATAAACGTCAACAGGCGCTACAAGAGCAGATTCAAAAAGTGCTGGGTCAATATGCCAAGATAATGACCAATACTATCGGTGATACCACTGACAAGCAGACGTTGACGCAAGCATATATTAACGCGGCAAAAACTTACTATACGCAAGCGGAAGTTGATGCTCAAATTGATTTTTATGATACGGTGATGGGTCAAAGCATCTTGTCGAAACAGCCACAGATGACAGCGGCATTTCTAAAGCAATCTTTGCCTGAGGATACCAGTGAGACAGAGGCGCAGCTGGGTGAGCTTTTACCGCAGATGCAACAAATAATCCAAGGTGTTTTTTAACTGACAGCTAATAACTGACAATTTAGCTATTTTAAAGCCCGTTTCTGAGCGCGAATCTTAAAGTTATTACACATAAATTAGTACACAAAAAAAAGGTCACTATAAAAGTGACCTTTTTTGCTGATATGGACTATCTTATTGATATACCTGTTTTATTGGTATAACTGGGTTAGGTACAAAGATATTATTTCTTTGGTGCATTGGCACCGATGAACCATGCATCTTTATCGACAGTACGGCTTATTTCCGTTAATAGGTCAGCGGTATCTTCGTCACCCGCATCACCAGCAGCATTAATCCCTTCACGCAATGATGCCGCAATGGTCTTATAACGATTGGTAAGCTCACGAACATGCTGATCGACTTCAGTAATATCAGTAGGGTAAGTCTCGAGGATAGAGTCCTCAACGACGCGTTTAGAGATACCATTGGCTTTACCGCCAAGGATAACAATACGCTCAGCAACCGTATCATAAGCTTCAGTCAAGCGACCATAGGTATCATCTAATAACTGATGCACACCGATAAAGCCAGTACCTTGCAAATTCCAATGACATTGCTTACTGTCCATACTCAAATCAATGAGATTCGCTAGATTAGCGTTCAATAAGTCGATCATTTTCTTTGCGGTTGCATCATCTATTCCACTTGCGTAACGTTCTCTCATGTTCTACTCCATTATGTGTATTATTTTAATGAAAATCTCATTTGTTGTTATTGGTATCTTACTAATGAACTACTTGTTGATTCGTTATAAATAATAGCAGCTTAAATGAAGATTGAAAGCCTCAAGCGTTAGGCTTTATTAGGTGGTCGTGTAATGAGTTTGTTAATCATGAAAAGCTTTGTAAATTTAGCGGATGCTGTGTGCGTTTTTTATAACGAAGGTACTATTTATTCGTTATAAATAGGGCGTGTGACGTCATATCTAGATGCTAATATTGTAAGAGAAGGTGACAAGATAAAACCCTTAATTACCTTTAAAAACCCTAGCTTAGACCCCACATTGTAATAAACCTTCAGAAGAAGAAAGCCATTATGCGAATGCCTGAACCGCGCTCGTCGCGTCAGTTAAATCAATTGGCCACTCAGCTCCAAGGTGAAGCTGAAATTAGTGGTGTTAATGCGTCAGGGACGCAAATATCAAGTCGTGCTTTTGAGATGGTCACAGAATTTGAGCCAGCAGGCGATCAACCGCAAGCAATTGAAAAGCTCGTCAACGGTATTAATTCTGGTATGGACGAGCAGTTACTACTGGGTGTAACGGGCTCGGGTAAGACCTATACCATGGCAAAGGTCATCTCTGAGACGCAGCGTCCAACCATTATTATGGCGCATAACAAAACGCTTGCCGCGCAGTTATATGGTGAGTTTAAGTCATTTTTTCCAAACAATGCCGTTGAGTACTTTGTCAGCTATTATGACTATTATCAGCCGGAAGCCTATGTCGCGGCGAGTGATACATTTATCGAAAAAGACAGCGCCATTAACGATCATATTGATCAGATGCGTCTGTCAGCCACGCGTGCACTGCTTGAGCGCCGTGATGCAATTATTATCGCTTCAGTATCTTGTATCTATGGTTTGGGTGATCCAGAAAGTTATTTAAAAATGCTGCTACATGTCGTCGTCGGTGACAAAATAGACCGTACTGCGACTATTAAGCGGTTGGTTGAGATGCAATATGAACGTAATGAGCTCGACTTTGGGCGTGGTACTTATCGTCTGCGTGGCGAGCTGTTAGATATTTATCCTGCTGAGTCTGAGCAGCTGGCGGTACGTGTGCATTTATTTGACAATGAAGTGGAGAAAATCACTTGGTTCGATCCATTAACAGGTAAGACGGTACGTAGCGTGCCACGTATTACTATCTATCCAAAATCGCATTATGTGACGCCGCGTAATAAACTGGAAGCTGCCAGTCATACGATTCGGGCCGAGCTTGAGCCGCGCTTAGAATATTTTCGTGATAATAACAAGTTGATTGAAGCACAACGTCTCAAAGAGCGTACTCAGTATGATCTTGAGATGATTCAGCAGCTCGGCTACTGTAACGGCATCGAAAACTATTCACAGCATCTGTCTGGTCGTCCATCAGGAGAAGCACCGCCGACCTTGTTTGATTATATTCCAGAAGATGCGCTGCTGTTCCTTGATGAGTCGCATGTGACCGTCTCGCAGATTGGGGCGATGTATAAAGGCGATAGATCACGTAAAGAAAACTTGGTGAATTATGGCTTCCGTCTACCAAGCGCAATGAATAACCGCCCGATGAAGTTTGAAGAATGGGAGCGCATCAAGCCTAAGACCATATATGTGAGTGCCACGCCTGCATTGTATGAGCTTGAACACAGCGAGCAAGTGGTCGAGCAAGTCGTCCGTCCAACGGGTTTGATTGATCCTGAGATTGAGATTCGTCCTGTATTGACGCAGGTCGATGATGTGTTATCAGAGATTACTAAGCGGCGCGAAAAAGATGAGCGCGTACTGATTACCACCTTGACTAAGCGCATGTCAGAGGATTTGACCAGTTATCTAAAAGAGTACGACGTCAAAGTTGCTTATCTGCATTCGGACATTGATACTGTCGAGCGTATGCAAATCATTCATGAGTTACGTACAGGCGTGCATGACGTACTGGTCGGCATCAATCTATTGCGCGAGGGTTTGGATATGCCAGAGGTATCGCTAGTAGCGATATTTGATGCTGATAAAGAAGGCTTCTTGCGTTCTGAGCGTGCTTTGATTCAGACCATTGGACGAGCCGCGCGTCACATCAATGGTAAGGCTATCCTTTATGCTGATCGTATTACCAATAGTATGCAAAAGGCGATAGACGAGACCGATCGTCGCCGTGAAAAACAAGTCGCTTTTAACCTTGAGCACAATATCACCCCAAAAGGCGCGCGTCGCAGTATCACCGATAAAATCGATACAGGTGACGATCAGAATGCCAATGACAATCAAGTAATTCCAATCAAGAGCAATCTGCCTGATGTTGATATTAGCATCTTACGCAGTCCTGATTTGCTGGCGAAAGAAATCAATCGTCTTGAAAAGCTTATGAAGCAGATGTCACGTGATTTGAAGTTTGAAGATGCGGCGAAAACGCGTGATAAAGTGTTAGAGTTAAAGGCGCATTTGATTTAGATGGTAAGGTTTAGAATATAAAAACAGTAGGGCGGGTTAACAGATAGTTAGCTCGCCTTTTTTATGGTCTTCTTATCAGCAAAAAAACCTCGTTTTTGTTCGAGATTATTAATAACTAATAATTGGTCATATCAAAACTTGTGTTTATACCAAATGCCCCTTAATATGATATCAATGAGCAATATGAACTTATAACAACGGACGTTGAGGCACATAATTCATCATGAAAAATAATAAATTCTTAGAATTAAATGCGAATGAAAACTCACTAGGCATGGCAGATTCTGCCAAACAAGCCATTATAGAATCTTTAGGTGAGGGCTTTCGTTATCCAGATAATCCACGCGCGGCGCTCATTAGCAAAATTGCCACCATCCATGGTGTGGCAGAAAACCAAATCTCCTTAGGCAATGGCTCGACTGAAAATATTCGAGCTACCTTACAAATGTTGCAAAACAAAGCACTAAAAGCGGGCAAGCATTTTCAGATGGTAATTCCTGTGCCAACGTTTGATTGTGCAGAGATGTATGCAAATTCCATTGGCGTGCCTGTGGTCAAGATACCGTTAACCGCTGAAAACTATGATTATGATTTTGATGAGCTACAAAAAGCTGCTGACGATTTTGATGGCATCAGCCTGCTCTATATTTGCAATCCAAATAATCCAACTGGCATCATTACATCAACGTCAAAGCTTAAAACTTGGGTAAGTAAGGCGCCAGACAACCATTACTTTTTATTAGACCAAGCTTACTTGGAGTATGTGTCAGATCCAAGCTTTGAGAGTGGTATTGAGTGGGTGAAACAAGGGTTATCAGACAACCTTATTGTTATTCATACTTTCTCAAAGTTATGTGCCTTAGCAGGTATGCGAGTGGGCTACGCGGTTTCTAATCCGCAAGCTATTGAGAGTGTCGAAGCGTTTATGTCTATGGACAATACCAACTTGTCAGGTGCGGTTGCTGCTATTGCCACGTTAAATGATGCCAAGTTTTTAGCGCTCAGCTTACGCAATACCAATCAGTCGCGCCAGATGATTGAGACGGTATTAGACGATCTTGGATTGCGTTATTTACCCTCACAGACCAATTTTATTTTTCATGAAATAAAAGGTGATTTAAAAACATACATCGATAGAATGCGCGACCATGGCATCAAGGTTGGTCGCGAGTTTCCACCTATTACAGGCTTCAATCGCTTGACGCTTGGCACGCCTGATGAGATGGTAGCATTTATTAAAGTATTAAAGCTGTTCCGTGAAAAAGGCTGGGTCTAAGTAGTGTATTAAAAAATTGCTAATTTGAAATATCGATAAACTAGCAAGAATAGCGCGTGTCCTCAATTCAATCGATTACTTGCCAAATGGGCTAAAAATGGCTAAATTTTGCCAAACATCGTCAAATAGCTTGTTAATATCTTGATATTATTTGCGCTACTTTCCTTGTTTTACGGCAATTTATCTCATGTTTATCACCATTTTTAAAATGAGGACATGCCCTAGCATTAGCAAAAATGTTAAGAATTTTACAAAGTGAGTTGCCTATAGGGTAGCTCTTTTTTATTTAATGGATGCTATCAATAAGTGAGCATCTTACTCATAACAGCTGCTAAAGAGTTTCATCGCTCAGAGCGCTTGTAATCAGGGTAAATGCCACTTACCATAACCATTATTATCCGAATGCATCTCACCATCCATATATAAACCCTACTAAATAGACCTCTTGCAAAAGTAGCAGAGGGTTTTACAATAACTAATACATTCACAACTAGCTAAGAACCATGCCAAACATAGATAAGCTACTCGAACAAAATAACGCAGGCTTCAAACG
>NZ_JAFCTE010000019.1:0-28815 GCF_049895865.1 Psychrobacter sp. TWR1-1-1
TTGTTCAAAATTGTTGCTCATAAATATCGCAACCGTCGTCAGCGCTATGATCTTAGAATGAAGCTATTCGCCGCTGTTGTGAATTTCGAGCTTGGTTTATGACTTTTGCAAGAGGTCTAGTTTATCTATATCACTAATTCTCTTAATTTCAGCGTTCAGCACGCTAATTTTATCTCTTTCATCTTTTCCTTTTTGAACTCTCGAGAGTTCCGCTTTAACTAACTTAATATTTTCGTAATTAGTAACATATGTTAGTGCTTTACCCATTCGGTTAAAGTTATTAAGAGTACTTATTATTGAATCTATATCGTTGAATGTTGCCTTTGCTGTGACTTTTATAAATGATTTTTCTTTTATCAGTTTCTCTAAACTAGAGCTTTCGTATGAAACTGTCAGTACTTTATTTTCTTCAATAAGCTTTTTTTCAAAAAGAGTATATGAGTAGTCATTTAAAAACTTCTTTTCTGTGTTTCTTTCACTGTTTTTTAAGATATCGCCAACTATTCTACCGCTATTCATAGAACCTTTTTGTTGTTCTGATTCTGATTTTTCTAAGTTCTTCTCATTCAAAACGTATTCAGTTACTCCCTCAAAAAGCTGTGAAGATAGCGAATACATTTTGTCTTCATCAAGATATATAATATTTTTA
The DNA here is from genome assembly GCF_049895865.1 of Psychrobacter sp. TWR1-1-1. Taxonomy (NCBI): domain Bacteria; kingdom Pseudomonadati; phylum Pseudomonadota; class Gammaproteobacteria; order Moraxellales; family Moraxellaceae; genus Psychrobacter; species Psychrobacter sp. TWR1-1-1. Next base: position 650 of record NZ_JAFCTE010000019.1, read on the forward strand.
ATCACTTCTTTTCCTTTTTATATAGTCATCATAGTGTTTTCTTCTAGTATCTACTATTGACCAAACAGCTATAAGTATACCTATCAAAGCTAAGATAATAGTCGCAACTATAATTATAGTAGTCATATTTTATTCTCAACAGAAGTAATAGGTATTCTTGAAACTGCATCATATACTGAGTAGCTGATAACAAATGAAACTACTGATAAACCAATAGCACAAAATGTTATAGCTTTAATATCAATAACATCTGCTCCAACTAGATTCAAAGCTAATAAAATGCTATAAAAAGCTATAAATGTAATCGAAATACCATTTTGGACAGTTTTCCACTGTTCTCGTTGTCCTTCGTAGTGTTCTATTTCGTTGATATTAGAGATGTGCAAAACTAATCCGAAAGCAACAAAATCAGAGGCTGATAATAGATCGAGACTACCTTCTTTGGTTACAAACCAAACCATAAATCTTGCCAGAATGGGAATTAAACCTACAAGTACTGTATAAATTAGCCATTTAGTCTTTTTATTTCTCATAGTCCAAGATGTACCTTAGAAGTTTTTAGAGTAAATAAGTACGCATATTATCAATATCAAACTATAGTAGGATTATGTTCCGGTAACCTACTTTCGATTCTTCCGCGTTTTCAAACGACGTAAGCGTTTTTCTTCTTCTTTAGCGATTCTTTTCTCTTCTGCTGCTAAGCGTTGCTCGGCGACGACGAGTTCTTCAGCTTCAGACATGGCTGGCGTCTCAAGCGTAATACGCCCAAGCTTAGCACTACGTAACTCGTTGATCAAAATCTCAGACATGCGGTACGTATCGACTTGATTGCCCGAACGTACACAGCCGCGATTGCGTCCAGCGACTTCAAAAAACTCCCAATCAGTCTTTGGTAGCGCTTCAATTTTATAGCGAGTTTTTAGCAGCTCAGGATAGGCTTGCATCAAGTATTCAGCGGTATAGCTGGCAACATCAGCGAAGTCAAAAGCCGTGTCACGAATACCGCCCGTCGCTGCCAGACGATAGCCAGAGTTTTCGTTTTCGACCTTTGGCCATAGCATACCGGGCGTATCATAGAGCATGATGTCATCGTCCAGCTTAATCAATTGCTGCGACTTAGTGACCGCTGGCTCATCACCAGTTCTTGCGACAGCACGTCCAGCCAAGGTATTAATCAACGTCGATTTACCGACGTTTGGAATCCCCATAATCATGGCTTTGATTTGGCGACCCGTACCCACTTTATTGGGCACAAGTTGTTTACAGATGGCGATGATACGTTTGACATCATTAGCTTTATCAGTATCGCAAGCAATGGCTTTCACACCGCTTTGCTGCTCAAGATAGTCCATCCACGCTTGGGTCAATTCAGGATCAGCAAGGTCGGCTTTGTTCAGGATTTTGATGACGGGTTTTTCGCCGCGCAATGCCGCGACCATTGGGTTTTCACTACTATATGGGATACGCGCATCGATCACCTCGATGACCAAATCCATCTGCGGCATGATTTCTTTGATTTCGTTACGGGCTTTGTTCATGTGCCCAGGGAACCACTGAATACTTGCTCTCTTATCCATCTGCTTTCATAGCCTTTTATAAAAAATGCGCAAAGTAAGACGATCGTCATTTACTTTTCATGGTGTCCAGTTTACTACAGAACCACCTTGTTCACGCTACAATTTCGCCCAACCAGATGCGCGGCTACTCTTGAGCTGGATTTTCTATTTCATCGCGGGCAGGGGGTAACGGTGCAAGATAACCAATGAGCAGAATCAAACTGCCTGCGCCAAGGAAAGATATCACTCGCCAAATCGCTTCTGTCTGTGACAGGTCAACCAATACCAGTTTGAGTACGACAATACCTAATAGCCCGATGCCCATAAACCAAAGCGTCCGCTGCCAATAGCGACTGGCGACGATGGTGGCGACTAAAGCTAAGAGCGTCCATAAAATAGTCAACCCTGTCTGCACTTGCTCGCTATTCCATGCGCCGCCCTGAGCGCTGTCCCACAGCGGTGTACCGATAAAGGCATGTAGGGTTCTGACCAACATACTGGGAATCAGCCAAAAGCTGATAAGTCCCAACATAACCAATAAATAATCGGCGGTAAATATGCGCTTAGTTTGGGGGGCTGCACTTGATTCGATAATACTCTCATCGCGGCGATGTTGGCTCATGTAATATAGACTAAAACCAACCAATAGCGTCAGCAATGAGGTAATGTCGTATAAATTCAGTAGTGGGAAGTAGGACAGTCCCCAAATCACCCCATCATAAGACCAGTTGGTAATGATGACCCAACTTAAAGCAATGGGCGCAAAGATAGCCGCGCAGCTTAATAGCGCTTGTTGCCAATCAAACCAGTATAGTGGGCTTTGTTTTAATACCTGATTCGTACGCTTATTTTGCTTACGATAGCTGGCATAATGATGACAGCACCATAATCCAGCCAGTATTAAAATGGCTGGAATCAAGACAGCCATCACCCCAGCGGAATCTGCGAGCCCATAGTGGGCGGCGGTAGCAATGATTAGAATGCTAGCTCCCAGCCAGCTTGTGCCATCATAGCGTGACAGCTCGGAATGGTCGTACCATGTCTTTAACCACGATTGTCCGACAATCAACCAACCAATGATTAAACCCGTAAATAGTAGCCAATCTGCTCCTTGCCATGATAAATGAAACTCGAATTTTTGCGGTAACTGTAGAACGAGCATGAGATAAAAGACGATCGATAAGCCGTGGCTAAGTTGTCTGATTTCTATCCACGAGCGATAACGATTGATTGTCCAATAAATGGCAAGGCTGACCAGTGCTGCGAGTGCAATCATGGTCGTCGTTGCTAGTGTCCAACTGGCAAACCACTGGTTAAAATCAAGCAGCAGCACTTGTAGTAGCCACGCTATAGCCGTAAAGGTCAAAAATCTTATGAGTATAGGACTGTGCCAAACAAGATTAAACACGGTGCTGTGGCTGTTGATTGAGGTTAGCCATTGCTGAGCGGCATGAGTGCTAATACCTAATGCGTTGGCATAGGTTGCTATCGCATCTGGCGTGGCGTTTTGCTCTTGGGAGAATGCTAAGCTATTATTTAAGTCTTCGTTCAAACTATCATTTAGCATAGCTGGCGAGTTGTTCGTGCGTAAAATAAATACAGTGGCTAGATAAGTCATAGCCGAAATGGTTAAGGTCAATGTTGGATAATCCTGAATGGCGAAGACGACTTTTACCATCAGCATACAGATACTGATTAGCTGCAATAACAAACCAAATAACACTGACCATGCGCGTAGTGAGCGCCGTCCAAACCACACCAGTGCCAACCCTTGTACTGACCAGCCAAAAGCAATCCATTCAGCATCTAATGCTAAAGGGATTACCAGCGCCAAAAAACCAAATCCTAAAGCCAGCATGCCCTCGGTGATTAAGGCGTAACGCTGGCTACGCTGCACAAACAACCAGCCGAGTCCTAAATAAACAGTGGCTAAAATAGCACTAGCGATGGTTAAAGCGTTAGGAATGTCATCTAATAATGCCGCAAATAAACCAAAGGCTAATATCGGCACTGAAAACAGCAAGCCAGTATCAAGAGGGAATACATAGCTATTATTTCTTGCGTGAACGCTATCTAAATGCTTTACGTTGTCTGCGCTATCTGTCTGGATGATGTCTGTTTCATTAAGAGTATTGTAGGCAATGATTTGTTGAGCATAGCGAATGACGACAAACAGATATAGCAGTAAATGTAAGGTGACCAGTAGGACTAAAGACCAGCGCTGCGCCTCAATGACTGTGCTCAAATTTTCACTGATGCCCCAGTAGTAAGCCAATCCAAAGGTCACAGTGACACCGAATAAATTCAGTATTTTCCATGGGCGGTAATGCGCGATAATCGCAATCGTCACGTTCAATAGCAGATAGTAACTAAACAATATCACCAAACTGCCCGTGTCTTCACTGGTCAAAATAGGCGCAAAAAAACCACCCGATAATGCCAACAACGCCAGCGGAAAAGCGTTTTGACGCACGGCGAGTGCAATGGTAATCGCAGATAATAGCCCAAGCCCAATAAAGCTCGGTAAACTAGGCAGGACTTGGTAAACGCTATAGGCAAAAAAGGTCGTTAAATACGCAATCGCTAAGCCTGCGCCTTGTAGAGTGATGCCATAAGCAAAGCGATTTTTTGCCAATTTTAGACCTAATGCTGCCAGACCTAAACCGAGGATGCCAATCGCTAAAAGCTTGGATGCTATCGACACTTCGATATAGTCGCTTAACAAGCGAAGTAGTAGCACCACACCGATAATTAGGACGATCACGCCAACGCGTACGACTAGATTACCGCCAAAGAACCAGTTTTTGATGGAGTGAATCAGCGAAGTGACGATAGGCAGTGAGCGCTCATCAGGCTCTATGGGTGATGGCTTTTTTGGAGAAGGGGCTGGTTTCGGGTGAATCGTAGCAGTAGGTAAAGGAGGTGCTGAGTCAAATAGCTCCTCAACAATAGGTTGGGGCGAGTGAGTCTCAGCTAGCGTTTGAGTCATTGGTTCAGTATGAACGTCAATGTCATTATCGGCGTTATTATTCATAGAGCTGACACGGTGTTGCTGCGCTTGTAACTCATCTTGCAGTTGCGTGATGTCTCGTTGAAGCTGATCAACGCGTCGCTTTAGTTTATTGTAAAAAACGATAATCACTACTAGACAAACAAGCAATACAAACCCGCTGATATCAGACATAGCGCTACCACACCGTTACTCAATATTTGATGGCTTGATGATGACTCGATTTCAAAGCAAACACAAGCAAAGCGCTCATCAAAATAAACGGCTTAGCCAAAGATTATTCGTTCACGATTATGGAGCTGACCTTGATGCTTTATAAACTAAGATATTTAAGCGGTATATAATTTATGTCTTTCTGACAACGTACATTCACGCAAGGTTAGATAATTCACCATCCCTGAGACGATACCTGCAATAACACCGATAATAATTAAAGCTGAAATCAAAGATACTTCGACTGTACCTGCGTATTTTTGCCATAGTACAGCAAGAGAGGTCAATACCCCAAAGGTAAAAAATCCATGCTTTATCGTCAACCAAAAAGCAGTTGGGAAGAAGGCTACTTTTTTTTCTTTGATACCAAAATAAGCCACCATAGTTAAAATCATGGCTAACGTAATCGATAAGGTAACAGAGGTACCGAGTACTGTGTCTTCATTATTGGTAATAGAGTCAACAGATATTGCGATTGATGAGTATGTTTTTAAGAAGAAATATTGTATGCCGCCGTTAATGAAAGCATTGATTACGCCAGTAAGCATAGCGCCTTTTAGCAATTTTGCGTTTAATGTTGTTGCCATGGTTTATGTTCCAAGTCCAAAATAGGTTTATGCATAAAAAATACTGAGTAGATAAAATCCTACCCAGTATGGTCGAATGCTCAACACGCCCTATTATGTATCGTTTATAAATTTATGATTAAAGTGATGGCTGAGTTTATGAGGTTGGCATTTTACTTTTGTAAACGCCGCCGCCATTGACTGTCAGTTCAGCACCAGTAATCCAAGACGCTGCATCACTTAACAAAAACGCCATCGCTTGAGCAATATCTGCTGGCACGCCACGTCGTTTTAGGACGATACCTTTGACCACATTATCGATCATCTCTTGGGTATAACCGGCTTCTTCAGAGGAAGCACCATTATCTACTGTACCAATAATTAATGAGTTAAAGCGCACTTCAGGACCTGATGCGACCGCCATACTTTTCACCATATTTAGCAAGCCCGCTTTAGCTGTGCTGTATTCGATAAATTCTGGCGATGGTGTATTGCCAACCATGGATCCAGAAAATACCACAGAGGCGTTTTCTTCTTTTTTTAAATACGGCATACATAAACGAGTCAAATGATAAGATCCCAAGGTGTTGAGCTTATACGCATTGACCATTTTTTCGGTGGTAGACTCCCATAAGGGCGTATTTGCACCCCAACCGACGTTGTTAACTACTGCAGAAATCTTACCGAATTTTGCAATAGTTGCATCGACCAAGGCTGCAATTTGCGTCTCGTCAGTAAAGTCGGTTTTCATACCTAAGGTTGCATTGCCTGTTTCTTTTTCGATATCAGCGGCAATTTGCTTCACTTTATCTTCATTTAAATCAGCGAGGACAATGTTGCCTCCTAATGAGCTTAAAAACCGTGCCGCCTCGCTACCAATAGCGCCTGCTGCACCACTGATAATGATGGTTTTATGATGAAAGTCGAATAGTTGTTGGATGGTTTTCATGGTTTTACCTTATTATTAGTGAGTGATTAGTAAGCTATCAGCAAGTGGTGTGACCGATTTTATGAATCACGACTGTGCAATAACCATGTTAGCGTCTTAAATCCTTACTAATAGTAAGCCTTTGTAAGTATATAATGAGCAATGTGGGTTTTGTATGATCAAAAAAAGCAGAGTGCGGCGGACGCACTCTGCTATATATTGGGTTAATAGATAGGGATTAATAAATAGTGGGTTAATAACCTGAAAACAGCTATTGATATGCCTGATCCAAAGATTATTTACCTAAGTTATTTACCTAAGTTATTTTCCATAAATTCAAGCATGTTTTCCCAGCTTTGCTTGGCAGCGGCTTCATTGTAGCCAAGATCAACATTATTTTTAGCAGCGCGCTCATCAGCATGTGGGTTGGTAAAGCCATGTTTAGCGTTGTCATAAACATCGATAATATAGTCAACACCAGCAGCATCTAGTTCTGATTTTAGACCTTCTATTGCTTCCATGGATACCATTGAATCATCGCGACCGTGAGCAACCAATACGTTAGCGGTGAAGTTTTTATCCGCTGGCTGTTTTGGTGTTGGGTTGCCATGGAAAGTGGCGACCGCTTTTAATGGCATACCTTCGCGAGCCATATCAAGCACGACCTTACCACCAAAGCAAAAGCCAATCGCTGCTAGATTGTCACCATCAACGGCTAGTTGGTCGCTAAAGTCATTAAGGATTAAACGGCAGCGCGACATCAGCATATCTTGATCTTCTAATACTTGCTCCATCCACATATTCGCTTGCGTGGCATCGGTGGTCAGCTTGCCTTCACCGTACACGTCCATTGCGACGGCGGCATAACCTGCTTCTGCCAAGCGCTCGACCACTGATTTTGGGTGATCAACGATACCCCACCATTCTGGCGCTACTAAAATTCCCGCAACAGGATGGTCGTCAGATGCATTTTCTGGCAATGCCACATAGCTGATAAGCTGGACACCGTTTTCGGTGGTACTGATTAATTCAAAAGTCTTAATTGACATATTATTATCCTTTTTTATGTGAGGAGTTTTACGTTATAAAGGTTATTTGTCTGTGTTTTTGCTATATCGTTTTTCTTACTTTTACTACCTTAACGCTCAACCTAGGCAAAAACAGCTATAATACTGTAACGCTCTTTATCAAAATGCTACGGCACCTTTATGACACTAAACTTGTTAAACAACTGTGCAGCCCACCTAGACTCTGACGCAACTTTGCCGCTAAAAGTCACGGAAAAATCAGCTGTGAGCTTATTTCCTGACAGTGGTAATGAAAGTAATAGCGACCATGACAGTAAACTCAATGACACATTGCGTCCGAATTTTTGGTCGCGCTTTGCATTGTCAGAACTCAATCATAGCGAATGGGAAGCATTGTGTGATGGCTGTGGCAGCTGCTGTTTGATTAAGTATATTGACGAAGATGAGCATGGTGATGTGGATGAAGAGTTGGTCGAGTATACCGATGTGACTTGCCAGCTAATGGACTGTACGACAGGTTATTGCCAGCACTATGACACGCGTCAAGAGCATGTGCCAGACTGTATTCAGCTAACCATGGACAATCTCCCGCAGATGATGTGGTTGCCTTCGCACTGCGCGTATAAGCGTTTGTATAAAGGAAAAAATTTGCCAAGTTGGCATTTGTTATTGACCCAAGATGCAGTGGTAACGCAGCAACAAATGCGTGCTGCCAATGTTGGCGTGGCTGGGCGCTGTGTTTCTGAGACTGGTATGTCTGATGAAGCGATGGAGGAGCGGGTGGTCAGCTGGGTTAAGCCTTGATAATACTGAGAGTTACTGAAATCGGTGACATCAGTGACGTTGGTGTTATTGCAGGGTAAAAGTATAATGCTACTTAATTTTAATAAGAAGCATGAGCTGCAGATTTGGCTTTTGCCTCAGCATCTTCTTGCGTGTCAGCCAATGGCGGGATAGGAATGTCCTGACGAATTTGCTCAGAGAACTCGCGGCTGTTTTCGTTGCTATTAAGGCCAGACTCTAGATTGATTTGATTATCAAATCCTTTAACCTTTGAGTTGATATGGGTACGCTCGTACCATGTATCCATTGACCAAGGCTGTCCAGTATTTTCTGGAGTAGCGTCAAGCATACCGACATCATATAGATAATTTGGCAGCCAGCCAGAGACCCAAATACGATAATCCCACGGCAGGCGATCACCACTGACGATACGCGCCATATAAAAAATGATATTGGTGCAATTACTGAGTAATGTGTTATACCAAGCAGGCTTGGCATTCAATTCATCGGCAGCGGTTAAGTAAGATTCAAATAGTGACTTGACCTCGTGCTGCTGCAAGTTACTAACGGGAAATAGATAAACTTGCTCGCCACGCGCATTCGTTCGGGTATAGATAATATCGCGCTCTTCTGCGGCAATCAGGCTCAGCTCATAGCGTCTAAAAAACCCTGCCAATGCCGAAAACGATTCGCCTTCTTCTTTACGAATCTCAAATGAGAAAGCAAGCGGTCTATCATCTTCAAAACGAAAACTGACCAACGTATGGGCAATCAGTGGACCCATCCAGTAAGAGTTGGTGACATCGAGGCCAGATAGTTTGGACATATCAATGGTACGTGTGTCCCAGCGTTCGGTCGCCTCCGTGTCGGTATGCCAATCAAAGTTGCGTACATTGGTTAGGGTCACCAAATCAGGATTGGTTGCATCGCGCTCGTAAGTGACTCTTTCACTTACCTCAGCCATCCAGTCGCGCTCTTGTTGAGGTTCAATAGAAAAAAACCAGCCAACGCCTACCAACCAAATAGCGCCATATAAAGCGGTTAACCATTTATTTGCTGACTTGCTACTTATGGTTGCTTTGTTGCTCCATGGTTTACTGCTGCCTTGTTTATGATCAAAGCGCTTAGCCATTTTTGGCCAACAGCGAACGCCCAGTAAGGCTGTTAGTACACCAACAATGAAAAGTGCGGTTAACCAAGTGATGGCAGAGCCTGCCCCAAACTGATACCAAATCGCCAGCAATAACCAAACGGCTGACAGTAGCAAGGTAATAATGATGAAAAACTGTACAAGATAATATCGCCATGTAGGTGTCGGTTGGCGACCATTCGCAGTGTTGTTTTTTAAGCCGTATCTATTTGAACCATGATTATTTGACTCAAGCGTGTCCAAGCCGTTATCTGAACGATGGCTATGTGAGTGCGGCGTGAGCAGGCGAGAGAAAAAGGAACGTAGCGACATAGGGTGTGCTTTGGTGTGTGAAGGCTTTGACCATAGCAAAGTTTATAACGTACTGACAATACAATTTGAGTGAATTTATCGTTGAATGTCGGTGAGCCTTGCGCTAAAGTGAAGCTACTTTGATCTGCTCTATTTATAATTTAATAATCAAAGATCTGTTTTATTTGCTGTATTCATCCCCATCTACGTCTGTTATTACGTATTATTTTAATTGTTATTAACTAAAGAGGTTAAATCACATCACCATGTCTGACGACACTCCCAGCCCGAGTAGTTGGTCGATGCGCGGCTTAAAACGCTGGCTATCGACCGCCCCCGAAACCCGTGACGAATTGATTCGTCTGGTACAAGACTCGCGCCAGTTCTTAGAGCCTGATACCGTCGATATGTTGGAAGGCGTGCTGGATCTGCCTGCGACACAAGTGCGCGAAATTATGACTCCGCGTCCGCAAGTGGTTGGGCTGCACGAAAGCACCAGTCTCGCTGAGGTGATGGATATCATCCTTGAGACCACCCATTCGCGTTATCCTGTCTTTGACAGTCAAGATGATGATGCCGTCATTGGCATCTTATTGGCCAAAGATTTGATTCCTATTCTTGTGCATATGGTGCGCGATCAAGAAGATAAAATCGATAGCAAACGTTTGAGAGATCTGGTACGTCAGCCGCTATATATTAGTGAGACGGCACGTTCTGATACCTTGTTACGCTCATTGCAGCGTACCCAAGTACATATGGCGATTGTCGTCGATGAATTCGGCAACTTTGGCGGTGTCGTTACCATGGAAGACTTGCTTGAAGAGATTGTCGGTGACATCGTCGATGAGCATGATGACTTCGATGAAGACAGTGATATCAATAACATCGTCGCTGATCCTGAAAAACCAAATACCTGGCGTGTGCAAGCGTCTACCGTGATTGAAGACTGTAATGATGAGCTTGGCAGTCATTTTGATGATACGGATGTCGATACCATGGGTGGTCTAGTCATGCAGGCGCTTGGTTATGTGGGCGATTTGGAAGGTGAAAGCGTGGTGATAGATGATTGGAAAATCACTATTACTGATGTTGAAGGGCGTTTTATCCAAAATCTTGAGCTCACCAAAATCAATCCTGATCAGCAAATATTGATAGGCAGTCATTGATGTGTCGATAGCGACCTAAACATTGTTTGATATACTCAAAAAAACACGATTGCGGTCGTGTTTTTTTGTGTTTGCTATTGGGTATTTGCTACGCAATGTTACCTATTAATGGGTTGAGACTGGTATCATGGGCGGGTTTAACTTTTAGATACTGTACAAAACACAATACGGTCTGCTTCAGCTTGGTTTTCATCTGAATGTTGACGCTTAAAATTTTGAAAAATATGGTTTTGGATAACTGCTATGCGCCTGTCTACTGTTGATTTACAAAAACGCCTGAACCCTGATAAGCCCAAGGGTTTGCCTATAGCGCTGACGGTATTGATTGCGTTGTTGGCAGGGTCGGTGTTTATATTTGCACTTGCGCCTTATGGCATTTGGCCACTGGCGCTAGTGTCGCCTGCTATTTTATACGCCTTACTGATGCCTGATATGAGTGGCAAGCGTGCTTTTCTTATCGGTCAGGCTTACGGTACGGGGCTTTGGTGCGTTGGTGCATTTTGGTTATACACCTCTATTCATGTTTATGGCGATACGCCAGCATGGCTTGCGCTGATTATGATTGCGCTGATGGGGTTAGGCATGGGGTTATTCCATGGCTTTTTGGCGTTGGTTTTCAACCGTATGGTCGGTCGTCAGCCGTTGTCGTTTGCGGCGTTATGGATACTCCAAGAGTGGCTGAAAACGTGGCTGTTCACTGGATTTCCGTGGTTGTTTGTCGGTTATGCCTTTACGGAGCAGTATTGGTTATCGTCATTAGCACCAGTCGCTGGCGTCTTTGCAGTGTCTTTTGTGGCGGTATTATTGGCAGCCAGTTTGGTTGAGCTATTGCGTCGCCGTGGCGGCTATATGATTCCGTCGATAGCATTGTTGGTAATTAGCAGCGCGTTATGGTTGATTAATCCGCAATGGACGAAACCAAAAGGCACGCCTGATTTGTCCGTGTCCTTAATCCAAGGTAATATTCCACAAGATTTAAAATGGCTCACCGAATATCAAATAGAAACCCTGAAAATTTATGCAACTCTGACAAGTACTGAGTGGGATCGCGATATCGTCTTATGGCCAGAATCCTCTATTCCTATGTTTCAAGATGAAGCGATTGGCTTTATCAGTGAAATGGTTAAAATGGCCAAAGAAACAGATACCACATGGGTAACAGGTATTCCTTATCGAGATTTAGAAAACTTTGACCCAAAAACGGATAAATATCCGCCATTTTATAATAGCGTGGTTGCGCTAGGTAGTGACGCTGAAGGGATGTATAAAAAGCAGCGTCTGGTGCCATTTGGTGAATATATTCCCTTCGAAGGCATGTTAGATATCTTGCCAAATCTTGCTGGTAGTCAAGAAATCATGAGCTATAGTCGTGGTAGTGACAACCAATCACCGCTGCGTGTACGTGGTCATAATTTGGGCTCAGCAGTCTGTTATGAAGTGGCTTACCCTGATACCACTCGTAAAAACGCGATTGGCACGGACTTCTTATTGACCATCTCAAACGATGCTTGGTTTGGTACGTCGGCAGGTCCATTGCAACATCTGCAAATGGTGCAGATGCGCGCGCTAGAGAATGGGCGTTGGTTTATGCGCGCGACCAATACGGGCGTGACAGCGATCATCGATCACAAAGGTCGTATCGTCGAGCGTGCACCGCAGTTTGAGCGCACAGTATTGCGCGGTGATGTTCAGGCGCGGGTTGGTAATACACCTTTTATGAGCTTCGGTAATTATCCGATTCTCTTTATCATTACGCTGTTACTTGTCTTGAGCTACTTTGGTAAGCGTGGGATGCCGCAACCGCGTTTGGGTAAGTCGCTAAAATAACTGGCTATTATTACCAGTCATAATGAATCGCTCGAATGGTTATGATAATTAACCACAAAAGCGAGTGGCAAAGTTTGTTGATAATAAATCCTTTAAATACTTAAGGGTTTTAACAAATCGGTACGAATTGCGATATAATAGACCAATATTTTAAATATTTTGTGCAAGGTGGATAAGGTATGTCAGAACATATTGTCGAAAACAACCCTAAGAAAGAGTTCTTATTTGCTTTAGGCGGTGTTGCCTTATTTTTAGGTATCGTCTTACTTATTGGTATTTCTGGATTTTTGCGTCCAGCAGGCGAGCACAGTACTGCTGAGACAACCGAAACCTCAGCGGCGGCTGATGAAGCAGAAGCGATTGCTGCTGAAGACACTGCGCCAGCTGAAACAGCACCTGTAGCCGCGGATGCTACAGCGACTGATACTGCTGCAGATGCAAGCGTCACCCCAGCGACCGATACTGATAGCGCTGTGGTTACCGCAGAAGCTGGTACTGCAACTGCTTCTGGTACAGTTAGTCAAACTGCGGTTGCAGATGCTGATCTAACGGCTGAGCAAGCAGACGGTGATTTGGAAGCGGGTGATACCACTGATGAAGCGGTAGCCGCACAGTAATATACGTAAGTCGATGCTACCTTTTTAAAGTACGGCTCGACAAACCGCTTCGCTTAAAGTCTAAGTATTTTTGCTTAAAACCTAAGTGTTTTTGCTTAAAGCCTAAGTATTATGGCAATATTATTGTAATACCATAAGCACAACAGCGTCGTCATCACTGCCATTGATGCTAAAAATAAAAGCCCGCTTTCAGCCAATGATAGCGGGCTTTTTTGTGGGTGTTTGTGTAATTATTGACCAATTATTTCTTTACTTGATTATATCTAGGTGAAACAATGATGCGCCTATATGACCGCTTGTCGGGATAATTATATGTCTGGTCGTTAATACAGTGGTCTTTAAAGGAATAAAGTTATGAGTACAGAATCAAAGTCAGAGGTTAGTGCTACTGAATTGGCAGCACTAGATAATGGATTTATGGGGCACCCTAAGCCGCTCCGTCCATTGTTTTTCACAGAAATGTGGGAGCGATTCTCTTATTATAGTATCCGTCCACTATTAGTATTATTTATGGTAGCGACCGTCGGTAGTGGCGGTTTTGGTTTCGATGAGGTCACAGCTTCTGCTATCTATGGTATTTTTGCTGGTTCGTTATATTTAGCGGCAGTACCGGGTGGCTGGTTGGCTGATAATTGGCTCGGTCAAGAGCGTGCACTCTGGTGGGGTAGTATTATTATCGCCCTAGGTCATTTGTGTATCGCACTATCCGCTATGTTTGGGATGACGCTGTTTTTTGTGGGTTTGATGTGTATCGTTCTCGGTTCAGGCTTATTTAAAACCTGTATCTCCGTGATGGTCGGAACGTTGTACCCCAAAGGCGATGCACGCCGTGATAGTGGCTTCACTCTATTTTATATGGGTATCAATATTGGTGCGCTACTGGCTGCCCTTATCGTTGGCGTATTTAAAGAAAAAGGTATGTGGCATGTAGGCTTTGGTGTCGGTGGTCTTGGCATGTTAGCTTCACTATTGATTTATCGTTTTTCAGCTAAAAAAACCTTAAATCGTTATGCTCGTGCCAAAAACATTACGCCTGAATGGGAACAAACGACTGGACGTTTCAAAAATGTAGGTCGCTGGGTTGGCGGGTTTCTCGCGCTACTTGCTGCCATTACTGTCTTAGTGTCGACTGGTATTATGCCATTTAACCCTGAAATGGTTGCTCAGTATATGACTTACCTCATTGCAGCAGTCGTCATACTATACTTTGCTGTCATGTTTATCTCACCGCGATTGGACAAAACTGACAAGCTGCGTTTGTTAATTTGTTTTATCTTAATCATCGGCTCGACGCTATTTTGGTCAAGCTTTGAGCAGCAGCCAACCTCTTTTAACCTGTTCGCTGATCGCTATACAGACCTGAATGTTTTAGGCTTTGAAGTGCCTAGTATTTGGTTCCAGTCGCTTAATCCCTTATTTATTTTAATATTAGCACCGATCATCAGCATTGTCTGGGTCAAGCTTGCCAATCGAGGTCTTGAGCCAAATAGTATGGTAAAGTTTGCGCTTGGTATGTTGTTTGCCGCTGCAGGCTTTGCTTTGATGATATTTGCCTCAAAAAGCATTTTGACTAGCGATGGTGGATTGGCTTCACCTTTATGGTTAGTGGGTAGTTTATTATTACTGACTCTCGGTGAGTTGGCGCTCAGTCCTGTTGGTCTGTCTGCAATGACTAAGCTTGCGCCAAAAGGCATGCAAGGTCAGATGATGGGGCTTTTCTTTGCTTCTCTCGCTTTAGGTAATTTGGTTGCTGCGTTCTTTGGTGGTCAAGTATCAGCGGATAAGATCGAAGGGTTGCCGGGCTTATTTACGATGATGACGATCTTTTTGGTGGTCACAGCCGTTGTCTTATTGGCATTAGCCAAACCGATCAATAATATGCTGCAAAAAAGCGAGCGTGCAGATAAGCTGAGCTAATTCAGACACACGATTAACGTGATTTAGTATCAATAGCAATACCAGCAAAAATGTTAGATGGCGAGACGTGTTACCATATCGGTAGCACGTTTTATGGTGACACTTAGTAAGTTATTGCCCCCACGCTATTGAAAGTCCGCTTTCCGCCCAAACATTTAATGATGCTCTGCTGTAATGCTCCTAAAAATATTTAGCCTTATCTATCTGGTCATTGACAACATTTTAATTTTTAAGACATTGAGCGGCTTACGCAGGTTTAGATGCTGAGCATTCAATGAATGATGAATAACTAACGCTTAAAACAGTTTACTCGCTCAAATAAGACGACTATCCATAGTCGCCTCACAATATGATTTTTCCAAATCTTATTTTTTAAAATCAATAAGGACACCTTTTATGAATAAACAAAGCATCCACGATCGTATTGACAGCCTACGTCAGGCGTTGGTAGCACAAGATCTGACCGCGATTATCGTACCGTCTGCTGATCCGCATTTATCTGAGTATCTGCCAGAATATTGGCAAGCGCGCTTATGGTTATCAGGATTCACAGGCTCAGTTGGGACGCTCGTTGTTACCGCTGATTTTGCTGGATTATGGACGGACAGCCGCTATTGGGTACATGCCGCTGACCAATTAGAAGGTACTGGTATTAGCTTAGAGAAGCTTGCACCGGGTCAGCCAAATCATATTGATTGGCTCGCCGAGCATTTGGCTGAGGGGGATAGCGTGGCAGTCGACGGCAATGTATTGTCTATCTCTGAGCAAGATAGATTGTTGAATGCCTTTGATGCCAATGATATTACGTTAATCACTGAGCGTGACGTATTGACAGAAATATGGAGCGATCGTCCAGCGCTACCAACCGCCAGTCTATATCAACACGATGCGCAGTTTGTCGCGCAGTCTGCTACCTCAAAACTTGCCGCTGTACGCGCAGGTATGGCTGAGGCAGGCGCAACCCATCACTTGCTTTCAAGCCTAGACGATATTGCTTGGTTGACCAATTTACGCGGTGCTGATGTTGACTATAACCCTGTGTTTTTGGCACATATGCTCATTAGCGAACATGACGCGACATTGTTTATCGATAATAATAAAGTCAGTAGCGAGATAGCACAAATCTTAAAAGACAGCGGTATCACCCTTGCTGATTATGATGCTGTGCAAGATGCGTTGGGCACATTGACTGCTGATGACTTATTGCTATTAGACCCAAGTAAAGTGGCAGTGGGTACGTTATCTAAAATGGGCGATGGCATAGGTTTTATTGAGCAAATGGCGCCAAGTACTTTGCTAAAATCGGTTAAATCTGACGCTGATATCGACCATGTGCGTGAAGCCATGCGTCAAGATGGCGCGGCATTAAGTGAGTTTTTTGCCGCATTTGAGCAGCGTTTAGCAAACGGTGAGCGTTTAAGCGAGCTGGACGTTGATAGTATGCTCATCGAAGTGCGCAGTCAGCAGCCACATTATGTATCGCCAAGTTTCCCGACTATCGCAGGCTTTAATGAAAATGGTGCGCTGCCGCATTATCGCGCAACACCAGAAAAATTTAGCTACTTAGATGTCAATGAAGGTGAAGGTGGTTTATTACTCATTGATTCAGGCGCTCAGTATCAAAACGGCACCACAGACATCACTCGTGTGGTCGGTATTGGACAGGTAAGCAGCGAACACAAACGTGACTTTACCACCGTACTCAAAGCCCATATTGCCTTAGCAAAAGCGCATTTCCCTGATGGTATCGCTTCACCACTCATCGATGCGATATGCCGTGCACCATTATGGCAGGCACAGATGGACTATGGTCACGGTACTGGTCATGGCGTTGGTTATTTCTTGAACGTCCATGAAGGTCCACAAGTGATTGCTTATAGTGCCAGCATGCCGAAAGAGCGTGCGATGAAAGAGGGCATGATCTCAAGTAATGAGCCAGGTCTATATCGTGAAGGCAAATACGGTATCCGTATTGAGAACCTGATGGTTAATAAACGTGTTGCCCAACCAGTAGAGACGGAATTTGGCGATTTTCTTAATTTTGAGACCGTTACCTACTGCCCAATTGACACCCGTTTAATTGAGTCATCATTATTGACTCAAATCGAAATTGATTGGTTGAATAATTATCATAGCCAAGTCTATGCAGAGCTAAAAGACCGCGTTGAAGGTGCGGCACTTGACTGGCTGACTGAGCGGACTAAGGCTATCTAAAGTAAACGCTCATATCGACGAATCTAAAATGAAAAAACCCCCGTAAAGTTTACGGGGGTTTTTTAGTACTAGGAATTTTTACTGAGGATTTATTGCTAAAAAGTGATGCGTAGGACGCAGCGTTTAGCTTGGTTTAGACTCTTTGTCAGTTCTTGCTTCATCTTCGCTTAGATTTTGAGTCACTTCAGCACGTAACCAAGATTTTAAATTCTCAGACATCAGCATCATTTGCTCACTGAGATAGTCATCAATTTGCATTTCCAACTCACGGATCATCTCTTGATGCGTGGTACTCAGTTTCGCATCTTTCAGTACCAGTTTGATGGCGGCACTGGCTTTGTCATTGACCGCTTTTATACTGTGATCGTCATTGATATGCTTGTCATGAGTGACATTAGCATGTTCACTGATGGTTTTGTTCTCAGAGCTGGTAACAAGGTTATCATCAGTATTAGATTGCGTCGCAGCCGATTTTTCAACATTTTGGTTTTTTTCAACCGTGTTATCAATGCTGAGCGATTCTGAATCACTCGCATCATTGGCATTCATAGCAGTCGTTTTATCAGCAATATTCTTCTTCTCAGCGGCTATTTGCTCAGTTTTCTGTTGTTCTTTTTGCGCGGTATCTGCTGCTTCACGAAGTTTGGCTGCTTCTTTTAATCTAGCACTTTCTTTTAATCTGGCATCCTCTGCCGCTTTTACTTTTTGTTGTTCTTCTCGCTGCTGTTTTTCTGCGGTCGCTTGCTCTTCGGCCTTTTTGTCAGTAATGGCTTTAGCGATGGCTTGCTCCGCTTCATGGTTTTCGTAGAGCTCATCGATGTGGGTATCCAAATCATGAGTATTAAAGACAAAGCTTTCAAATGGGGTATCGTTTTGCAGTAAGGTGGTGATGTCTTTTAGCTCTTGGGTAATTGCTGCGCGAATAGGTTCAGGCGCACACGTCCAGCGCTGGTAAAACTGATGAGAAAATGAGTAGCTTGACATGGTATCGTCCATAAATGTTCCAAAAATTACCCCTTATCATACGCAAATACGATAAGGGGCTGCAAGTGGACAAACGTAGCAAATCTGACACCAAGGTTACAACGACCGATATGGTGAGTTTTATACCTTAGTGATTCACGGGCCAGCGCGCAAATACTAACGAGCCATTGGTACCACCAAAGCCGAAGCTATTGGATACGGCATACTGTAGGTTTTCAACTTTGCGCGATTGGTTGGCGACATAGTCGAGGTTACAGTTGTCTTCCACATTGTCCAAATTAATGGTGGGTGGCACATGCTGATGCTGTAGGGCAAGGACGGTGAATATGGCTTCAACAGCACCCGCGGCACCAAGCAAATGACCCGTCATCGATTTGGTTGAGCTGACCAAAATGCGGTCTTTAACTGGGGCAAAAACGGTTTCAATAGCAATCGATTCAGCGACATCACCTGCAGGGGTGCTGGTGCCATGAGCGTTGACATAACCAACACTCGATGGCTCAATACCTGCATCATTTAGGGCATTACGCATCGCTCGCGCCGCACCGCTGCCATCTTCAGGCGGCGCGGTGATGTGACTGGCATCATCACTCATCCCAAAGCCGACCAGTTCAGCGAGTATGGTTGCACCGCGTGCTTTGGCATGAGCGAGGCTTTCTAGTACCACCATACCCGCGCCATCACCGAGCACAAAGCCATCACGGTCTTTGTCAAAGGGACGCGACGCCTTGGTCGGTTCGTCATTGCGAGTTGAGAGGGCATGCATGGCACCAAAACCTGATATACCAAGCGGGCTGGAGCCTTTTTCACTACCACCTGCTAGCATGACATCGGCGTCACCATAAGCAATCAAACGTGCAGCGAGACCCATCGCATGGGTAGCGGTGGTACAAGCCGTCGATGTCGCAAGGTTGGGACCTTTTAAGGTATGTTTAATCGCGACTAAGCCTGCTGCCATATTCACAATAGAGCCAGGAATGATAAAGGGCGAAACTTTCATAGCGCCTTTCTCTCGTAGCGTATCGCGACTGTTTTCAATGGTTTGGATACCACCAATACCTGAGCCTAAAATAATGCCGAATCGTTCTTGATTAACCCCGTGTACGGGCGCATCAGCAGCACTTACTTCATCGATAAAACCAGCGTTCTGTAATGCCATACTAGAGGCGGCAATACCATAATGAATAAATTCATCATAGCGTCGCGCGTCTTTGGCATTCATATATTGCTTGGCATCGAAATCCTTGACCACGCCAGCAATTTGAGCGCGATAGCCAGTAGCATCAAAATGTGTAATTGGCGCGATGCCGCTATCACCATTGAGCAGCTTAGTCCATGAGCTATCGACGTCGAGTCCCAAAGGTGTCAACGCACCCATACCCGTAATTACGACGCGCAAGTCATCGCTACGCTCATAGTGCGGTAGTTTCTGACGCGGTTGATGCTCTGCTGTTGCGCTAGCATCATTGGTAGCTTGATCAGTAAGTGAACTGCTGTGTTGGCTCATGCGATATATCCTATACTTACAAGTCCTAAGAGGAGGGTATTTCAGAATTCATTATAAAACACATAAGTGCACGTGTGTAAACTAAAATTTGACCAGTCAGGCGAAACAAACCTGACCCAAAACCACGCCTTTACTCGCGCCAGTGACAGCTGGTAAGTTACCCGTTTCACCTATTAGTGTTTGCCGTGCGAGCCATGCAAAGGCGACGGCTTCGACCCAAGCAGGATTCAGCCCTAAGCTTGCGGTGGTCTCTACTGTGCAATGGGGCAGATGCGCTTGCAAGCGAGTCATCAAATAATCGTTTAATGCACCGCCACCACAGACGTAAACCGAGCTATTTTCATGAGCATTAATAAACATGTTAATTTGCATACTGGCACTCATCGCTGTCAGCTCAGTGAGTGTTGCCTGTACATCGGCAGATGAGTAACGGACATCAGCAGATGCTTGATCGAATTTTTGCAGCTCATCTTGTAGCCAAGCTAGGTTAAAATCTTCGCGCCCTGTACTTTTAGGATAGCTTTTATGAAAAAAAGGATGTTCCAAAAGCTGATTAAGTAGCGGCTCAACCACTTGTCCTGACTGCGCCCATGCGCCGCCCGCATCATAATCTTTTTCGGTATGCAGTGTTGTCCACGCATCCAACAATAAATTGGCAGGACCCGTGTCATAACCAATCACAGGACTATCGCTTGCTGGCAAGACAGTGATATTGGCAATACCGCCTAAATTTAATAACACGCGCGTGCTATCAGGCGTGGCAAATAACGCTTGATGAAAAGCTGGAACCAACGGCGCTCCTTGTCCACCAACTGCCATATCGCGGCGGCGAAAATCGCTGACGACGCTAATGCCAGTACGCTCAGCAATGATATTGGCATCGACCAATTGCAAGCTAAAGCCCAGTTGCGGACGATGGCGTACCGTTTGACCGTGACAGCCAATCGCCAATACCGACTCTACATCAGTATTCGATTGCTGCAATAAATTATTGACCACCTCGCTGGCAAATTCAGCGTATTCTTTACTTGCCCAACCGAACCAGTCTAATTCGCTGTTTGGCTCACCCTCTGCGGGTAGTAATTCTTGAACACCATTAGGCTGGCATAAATCCAATAACACTTTACGCAAACGCGGCGGAAACTCTTGGCTATGAGTTGCTAACAGTCGCATCGGTTGCTGTGTATCTTTTTCAGCACTACTATCACTACTAAACTGACAAAGAACCGCATCCATCCCGTCTAAGCTGGTGCCAGACATCATGCCGATATATAAGCCATCATCGAAGTTTTCAAACACGGTTTGCTCGAGTGCATCGGTCAAGGTGGCATAGTTTAAATCGTCAATATTATCTAGACGGCTATCTAAGCTCATCTCTAAACTTAAATCTGTGTCAGGAGTATTCTGAATATCGTCAATCGATACGGGCTTGGTCATGGCAATTTACCTTAAAAAACGCTAGTATATCTCTCAAATTCTAACATCTTTTACTGGCTATGAGATTCTAAATAGCCCAAACGCGTTACCCTTTTAATAAAGACAATAAAGAGAGCATCATGACCACGCAAACCTACACCCTAGAAGAACAGCTTGCCCTGATCCAACGCGGCACGCAAGAAATCCTATCTGAAGAGGATTTGGTTAAGAAACTGAAACTCAATCGTCCACTACGTATCAAGGCAGGCTTTGATCCTACCGCACCAGACTTGCATTTGGGTCATACCGTGCTGATTAATAAGCTGAAACATTTTCAAGATTTGGGTCATGAAATTTATTTTCTAATTGGTGATTATACTGCCAAGATTGGTGACCCTTCTGGTAAGAACAGCACCCGTCCGCCATTGACCGATGAGCAAATCAAAGTCAACGCACAGACTTATGCGGAACAAGTTTTTAAGATTTTGGATAAAGAAAAAACCAAGATCGTCTTTAACTCTGAATGGTTCAAGGATATGTCGGCGGGTGATATGATTCAGCTTTCTAGCCAGCTGACTGTCTCGCGTATGCTTGAGCGCGATGATTTCTCTAAACGCTATGCCGCGCAAACGCCGATTGCGATTCATGAGTTTTTATACCCATTGGTGCAAGGCTATGATTCTATCGCGCTAAAAGCGGACGTCGAGCTTGGTGGTACTGACCAAACCTTTAACATCCTAATGGGGCGCACCCTGCAAGGTCGCTATGGTCAAGAGCCACAAGTTTGTATCACCGTACCAATCTTAGAAGGGCTAGACGGTGTTAATAAAATGTCTAAGTCTCTTGGCAACTATGTCGGCATTTATGATGCTCCGGGCACCATGTACCAAAAACTGCTGTCAATGCCAGATACCTTAATCCGTCGCTACTTTGAATTTTTAAGCTTTAAGCCAATGGAAGAAGTCGAAGCGTTAATGGCAGAGATGGAAAACGGTCGCAACCCACAAGAAATCAAACGTATTCTTGCTGAAGAATTAATCGAGCGTTTCCACGATGCCGATGCTGCTGCCATTGCGCACAAGTCAGCAGGTAACGTGCTTGCTGATGGTGAACTGCCTGTTGATTTGCCAGAAGTGACCTTAGAGTCAGAAGGTGCTGAAGCGCTATTTATTACTCAAGTACTCAACCAAGCTGGATTGGCTAAAAATAGCTCATCAGCTAAAGATATGATCAAGCGTGGCGCGGTAAAAGTAGATGGAGAAGTGGTTGATGCTGGCTTTAACTTAACGTCGGGTCAAACGGTCGTTATCCAAGCGGGCAAAAAGGCTTATGCGAAAGTGACGGTGGGTTAATGTGAATAATATTGAATTTCTGGAAGAGATAAGGCAAGAGTTCGAGGAGCTGAAGTATGGGGATAAAGTTGGTCTTGATAAACTGAAACGCCGTTCAGCTATGTTTATAAGCAGAATAAGCGGTGCTACTTCTAATTATTTGAGCGATTTTAAAAAAATCACTTTTTTTTCATCGATTGCATACTCAAATATGCCAGATTCTATTAATTATGATGCTTGGAACAGAGGTAGAAATAGCGCTATTAACTTAATTGAAACTATAATTGAAGAATTGAAATTATTTCCAGAGGAAGTAGATATAGAAAATATTAAAGATAAAAGCATAGACTGCTCAAAAGTCTTTATTGTGCATGGTCATGATGACGGTGCTAAAAATGAAGTAGCAAGATTCATTGAAAAGCTCGGTTTTGAAGCTAAGATTCTTCATGAACAAATTGATTCAGGTGCTACTATCATAGAGAAGTTAGAAAAACACACGGACGTAGGGTTTGCTATTGTGCTTTATACGGCTTGTGATGTTGGTGGCGTTAGATCTAAACCAGAAGATTTGAAACCACGGGCAAGACAAAACGTCGTTTTTGAGCATGGACTCTTAATTGGCAAGATTGGTCGAGCAAACGTTGTTGCACTTGTAAAAGGTGATTTAGAGATTCCAAATGATATATCTGGTGTAGTCTATAAGTCCATGGATATAAGTGGGGCTTGGAAATATAGCATTGCTAGAGAAATGAAAAGCTCTGGCTATGATGTTGATATGAATAAAGTTGAATAAGTTGAAGACAATATGAGCCAAACCATCCCCCAAGGCATTTACCGCCATTATAAAGGTAGTCTTTACCAAGTTTTGCATACCGCGCAGCATTCAGAAACCGAAGAAGCATTAGTCGTTTATCGCTGCCTATACGGTGAGTATGGCGTATGGGTACGACCGTTATCTATGTTTTCTGAAACGGTTGAAGTTGAGGGTAAGCAAGTGCCGCGATTTGAGCTGACCAAAGCGTTAGCTGATTAATGATTAAAATTTATTGCTCACATAAAAAAGCGACTTTTGGAGTCGCTTTTTTTATATAAATGAACAACTAATCCTGCAAAAATCCCTTCAATACTTTATAAAACCCAATTGGCTCATCCATTGGTACCGCATGACCTGAGCGCGGCAAAACAACTTCGCGAGCATTGGGTAGCATCTGGGTGACTTTTTGCTGCCAATGAGCATCATAAAGCTTAGAGCGACCTCCAATCAGATTGACCACTGGAATAGTGACCCGCTCTATCGCACCGCGAAAGTCATAGGGTAGTGTCAAATAGGCTTGTAAGCAGCGCATTTTATGATGCCAAATACTATGATCGTAAAGCGCAAGTTTGGGGTCATTTTTATAAGTCATCACTTGTATAAACGCTTTTGAGCGCGTTCGATTAACAGATAACAGAGAGAACAGTCGTTCGACATCCGTTGCACGGCGTTTTAGAGCAAACGGTAGGTGGGTAAAGCTTTTTATTTCAGCATAAGGTAAAGTTTTCTCAATTACTTCGTGAAAGATATCGAATACTTCTTGCTGGCGCGTGCCAAACAAGCCACCTTGCCAATCAGGCTGGTTATGGATAGCAGGACTTTGGTCAATATTCAAATAACGGCTGACTTTTGCGCTGCCATAACGCTCAAAATACGCCCACATCACTTGTGCGCCCATCGAAATAGCGGCAACAGGCAAGGACTCTATATTGCGCGCTAAGCAAATTTGCTCAATGACGACACTGATATCATCGGCATACTGGCGCACAAAATCAAACTGGGTGAGGTCGATATTTTTTGCAGCGCCAAATCCTCGTAAGTGCGGCAGGTAAAAGGCATACTTGCCAACCAAAGGTAAAATAAATGGCAAAAACTCACGCGCGTCCATACCATAAGCATGCAGTAATATTACAGGTTTGCCACTGCCTATGACTGACACTGGTAGCAACGTACCATCAGTTAAAGTGATATCAATCGTTTTCAACTGGTAGTTAATAGGCAAGTTGATTAAGTTTTTCTTCATAAGGCAATGTACCTTGTTTTCATTAAGCGGTTTTACCAAGTCGATTGAGCCAAAATGTATCGTAGCAAAAGTCTTTATCTCATTTCTAAAAGACTGCTATATTAAAGTAGGTAATTAACCATAGCATAAAAACTGTTTAGGGTTAAAAGCAGTTGAGCGGTAAAAGTAGTGACTTGTCATAGACTTTGACCAATCGAATCAAACGTCAGCAAGTAAAATATAAGGATATCAGTCTATGGGCAAGCTGACGTTACCATTGCTTGATAGCAGCCTATATCCGCAAATCTGGCAGCAGCAAACCTTGCTCAATCCGCAGGCGCTATTGATGGCAATGCTGACAGCAGATATCACGCCAGATGCCAATACTTTCACTAGGCAATTACTAGCTAATGATACTTATCAAGACTGGATTAATAGCAGCGTATTTGGGCGTTATTTACAGCGTAATTTTACGGCGTTTTCTCAGCAAACAGAAGACAGTTTCAACATTGATATGCCTTCGCTGTTTCGTCAGGAATTGATGCGTCACGCGCAGTATTTGCCGCTAGAGCAAGTCTTGTTTTTTGCAGGGAATTTGCCAAAAATTGTGCGTCAAACAAAGGTTTTAAGCACAACTGTTAATCCTGCCACAGTCATCATTAATGCTCAAAAGGTAAGCGCTAAATCTACCATCAATAATCTGACCATGATTATCAATCAGATAGTGATTAGGGGTAAGCAAGTATTAGGATTTCCGATACGCCATAATAAACGTACCAGCGAGCGCTTGCGTAATGAGGTGCTAATTTTAGACTTTCAAGAATTGCGCTTGGTTAATGAGATGAATATCAAAGGCAAAAAAAGAAGCAACATAGGTGAGACTATATTGCTTCGGTCTTATGAATTACGTTAGTGAGCCAAACATTCGGCTAAAATTTTAAGAATCTTGCTTGGCAATCGTCAGCCCGTTATAAGTTTGCGCCACTGGCATAACTTCCAAGCGATTGACGTTAATATGAGCAGGCGATTCAATCAGCCATAATAAAATATCGCCAATATCATCGCCGGTCATGGTTTTAAAGCCGTCGTAAACCTTGGCGGCTTTATCGTCATCGCCATGATAACGCACGTTTGAAAACTCAGTACCCGCGACATTACCCGGTTCAAGGTTGGTCACTCGCACTTGCGTACCGATGAGATCCGCGCGCAGATTTAGGCTAAACTGCTTAACAAAGGCTTTGGTCGCACCATAGACGTTGCCACCAAAATAAGGCCAGCTGCCAGCAATTGAACCAATGTTGATGACATAACCGCTATCGCGCGCCACCATCGCTGGCAAGACCGCATGGGTCACCGCCATTAGACCTTTAATATTGGTATCGGTCATACGCATCCAATCATCAAGACTGGCATTTTGCGCAGGCTCTGTGCCAAGTGCCAGTCCCGCATTATTGACCAAGACATCGATTTGCTTAAAGTCAGCAGGCAAATCAGCAATGATTTGCGGGATAGTAGCCGTGTCACTCACATCCATGACCACAGGTAAAAATGTTTCGCCCAAAGTATCTGCTAAAGCATTCAGCTTATCGAGGCGTCTGGCACAGCCAATTACGCGATGACCATTGGCAACCAAACGCTCAGCTAATGCTTTACCGAAACCAGCGCTTGCGCCTGTAATCAATACGTTCATCTTATATCCTTATCATTGATGTTCTGTACACATTTCAAATGGTTTTATAATGCCGGCTTGCCACGGTTTATGGGCGTTGTCTTATTTGTTAAACAACTGCTTACCAAAGATTTTATCGCCAGCATCGCCCAAACCTGGGATGATATAACCATGTTCATCTAAATGGCTGTCTAGTGCAGCGGTATAAATGGTCACGTCAGGATGTGCTTCATTGACCACACGTACGCCTTCAGGTGCCGCAACCAATACCAATGCTTTAATATTAGTACAGCCATTTTTCTTTAACATCTCGATGGTCGCGACCATTGAGCCGCCAGTGGCTAACATTGGGTCAATGATAAGGGCTGGGCGTTTGTCCATATGGCTGACAAATTTTTCAAAGAACGGCACAGGTTGTAAGGTTTCTTCATCACGTTGCAAACCGACGACAGAAATCTTAGCAGTAGGGATCAAGTCGAGCACCCCATCAAGCATGCCAATACCCGCACGTAAAATCGGTACAATCGTTGCTGTCTTACCGATGATTTGCTCACCAGTGATTTCACCACACCAGCCTTGCATTGGGAAGGTTTCGATTTCAAAATCACGGCTTGCTTCATATGCCATCAAGCGTGCAAGCTCTTTGGTCAACGTGCGAAACTTATAAGTGCTACAGTCTTTTTCGCGCATAAGGCTGAGTTTATGACGGACTAACGGGTGATCGATGACGGTGATTTTTAAGTCGCTCATAAGGTTTCTCTTGGTTTTTGGTCTGATGCGTGCGCAATTACTGCGGTTGCCATTAGTATAAAAGATACAAACACTTACTGCACTTCAACCTTATATCTGTCTCACAAATAGTAAGCTTGCTACTTTGATAATAAAGTAAGCTAAATATATTTATGGCAGGGTTGGTTTTATTTAAGCCGACTATGTTTGACTATAATAGCACCCTAATAAATGAAGCAGTGTTTAGGCTTGCTATGATAGCAAAAAAACCGCTTTTCTGATGAAGAATCTTATGACTACACAACCATATCACACCCAGAATAATACGCATCAAACCGATAACAGCTGGATATTATCTGAAGCCCAAGCAGCAGAGGTAGAAACGCATCCGTTCGCTCCCGTTTTACCACCTAATGCTACGGTAATGATGATGGGCACTTTTCCGCCGACCGCTGATAAATGGGCAATGCCATTTCACTACCCAAACTTTTACAATGACATGTGGCGTATTTATGGCAGTGTATTTTTTGACGATGTGGATTACTTTCGGGTAGGCGAAGAAAAACGCTTCGATCCTGAGCGTATTCGCGCCTTTATGTTTGAGCGCGGAATTGCTTCTTGTCCAACGGTCCATCAGGCTATTCGTGAAACGGGCAATGCCTCAGATAAGAACTTAACCGTCGTCACACCCGTTGACCTAGATAGTATATTGCCACAAGTGCCAAAGGTTGAAACCTTATTTACCACGGGCGGTAAAGCAACAGAAGTGCTGCTTGGTTTATTAGCCGAGCCACCTGCTAAATCCAAGTATCCTAAGACCAATCAAAGTATGGATTATCCTTACCAATGGCAAAACGATCACAATCGAAAAGTGGATGTAAATAATCTTACCTTATATAGGTTGCCTTCAACGTCACGCGCCTATCCTTTAGCCTTAGATAAAAAAGTCGCTGCTTATAAAGAATTCTTCAAAAAGATAGGCAAGCTGTAATGTAAAGTTGCCATTTATAGAAAGATGTAAGAAATTTTAAGGGGAAAAAGCTATCCTTGCTCAAAACCCCATATACTACTACCCGATTGAAGCAAAAGTAGCGTCGCCATTCTGCCAATTTAGTCTAATCACCAAGATTATTCAAATTAAGATAAAATAGCCCTTGACTAAAGATTCAAACCCTCTATAATACGCCCTCATCAAGACGAGCTGGCAGTGATTAGTGTGTAGATTACA
>NZ_JAFCTE010000020.1:0-27328 GCF_049895865.1 Psychrobacter sp. TWR1-1-1
CTGCCGCTTCAATCAGCATGCGAACGGCGCGTTCTTTAATCTCAGGAGTATAGGTTTGTCTTTTCATTGTCGTATTCTCTCAGAATATTAGGTCTCCGACAATCCCGGGGCGGTTCAATCAGCACCTGACTGATTGGTTACTGTGACTAAGTCGCCAGCAGTATTACGCGTTTGGTAAGTAACTGTTATATTGGCAAGCTGTGTAGCATCTACACTACCTAAGTCCATATCATAACTATCAGTAAAGTTACCACCATTGGTCAAAGTATGATTATAGGTAATAGTAC
Organism: Psychrobacter sp. TWR1-1-1; assembly: GCF_049895865.1. Lineage (NCBI taxonomy): Bacteria > Pseudomonadati > Pseudomonadota > Gammaproteobacteria > Moraxellales > Moraxellaceae > Psychrobacter > Psychrobacter sp. TWR1-1-1. Next base: position 288 of record NZ_JAFCTE010000020.1, read on the forward strand.
CGTTAGGAATAACAGCTATGCCTTTATTAGTATTAACGTCATTATCGCCATCAATATTAGTAGCCACTAATGAGAATTTAACTGTTTCAGTAATACTAATTACTACTGGGTTTGAATCAACTTTCTTCTGCTCTTGACCTCCAACAGAGTAGGTTGCTGAGGCAACGTTCGTAATAGAAGCAGAGCCTGCAGTAGATTGTTCACCTGCGATAGCACCAGTAGATAGACCCATTACCGCAGCAATACCAACGGCTAACAGGCTATAATTAAAATTATTTGATTTCATATAGATATCCTAAAATTAGAAGAGCAAGATTTTATGAGTTGAAGGAGAGGTCTAGTTAACGATCGTGTTAAGTGCCACGGCGGCAGACTTCTGTGCTGGTAATAACTTGATATTCCAGCGCAGGGTACGATATTCAGAAAACGGAATTTTGACCATTTTGCCATCGACTTTACGCATCAGTGGCATATCGGCATAGTTCTTGCCATCGATACTGGCTTGAGCACTGGTAGGGTTAGCTTCACCAGTGAAAGCCATATTGGCAGGGATAGGCAGTACGACAGCCAGATCTTGGATATCTTTGTTAATAATATTGCTGTATGTTGCCTTGTACTGAATGACCGTACCCGCTGGAGCATTACGAACTGGTAGATAAGAGATCTTACCTTCGGCGTTTTTGGTGACTTGATTGGCTGTTAAATCCATTTTTAAGGCATCATTGGCGTGAGCAGCACTTAGTGCTATTACCGACGCTAAGCTTGCTAATATGGCACTGCGTAAAAAATTAAAACCTTTCATATCGTATTCCTTGCTTAAACCATTATTATCAAGTCAATCTTGACTTCGTCCCATGCAATGTAAAAACTGCAATCAACTATGAATAAGAGATGCTGATAAAGTTAGAATTGTTCCTTAATGTGATTGTCACGCAAACAATACAAACATTCACCACAAAAACGACAAATGGTATTTTGGAGTACACAAACGGCAAAAGCCCTATCTATAGAGATAGGGCTTTTATCAGTAAAAAATATTCTTTAGAGTTGATAATATAGCAAGGGGGAATAGTTACTAAGGATTCATAGTAGTGCCGTATTTGGTGTTGAAGCGAATAGCTCGACGGCGATCGGAGCTAGTAATTCCTAGCGAGAAGCCATTAGTTAGCACTTGACCATTATTACCAATCGATACTGAACTATTAGAAAAAGAAGGTACACCGCTGTTTTCTCCGATAGGTGTAGGCGTGGCTAAAGTAGACGTTACAAGAGCACCATTTTCTCCTTTTTTCTGTAAGGTGTCTCGAATAATGATATCTGTCAAAGGCGCATTACCACGGTTAACCGCTTCAATCCTATAAGCGATACATTGTCCTGGTATGATCTCAGATATGGAATTTGTACTATAAGCAGTACTGGCGCTACCCGTATAATTAACATTAATGGTCGTGAGGTCGGTCAAGCTACAGTTGTGAGTATATTGACTCTTGAAGAGCACTAAAGCTGCATTATCTTGAATAACATCACCAAAGTTATTATCAGGATAGTTAAATGTATTAGTCGTAATATTTATTTGTCGCAAATTGCTTGTAGTATCCACAGAGTATGTATAATTATTAGGTTCATTCTGAGTAGCACAGAGCTTCGTATTGCTTCCAAGCTGCGCAGGCGTCAAAGTGAAACTATATGTTCCATCATCACTTATATTCACAGTTTGAGATGTAAACGTACTTGTACTTGTATCATCTGCACATTTGTTTAGGGTGATGGTATGACCCGTAGTAAAAGGAATACCAGATTCAGTTGGTGAATCGTATTTACCGTTGAAGTAAAGACGGTTATTTAGATATTTATCGGATATATCATCTTTAGTTGGGCTTGTAATTTTACCATTGTCGTTAAACACGATGCCTGAAAAGCTATAAGATTTTGGTGTGTTGGTAATAATACAAGTAACCTCGTCACCATAGTTTAAGTTTGATAACGTAAAAGAGCTTGTGTTTCCAGAAGGCGTGCTTGAGTTGCTACCAGTCGTTGCATTGCTACAGACATAGCTAGTATTATAGTTAGTAGCATCACCATTTATTATATTCTCAGATATGGTATAGGTTGTACTTGGGGCTAATTCCAATGGGGTAACAGTGCTTCCATTAGTTATGGTCGAACCTGCCCCTGTTGTTGTAAAAGACGCTGTAGAGCCTTGAGTGTCAGGAGTTAATTTTCCACCAGCTACTTTAATATTGAATTGGTCACGCTTAGTATCACTGTCGTTAAAACGAGTACCATCTAATTGTTTTTTGACAGTCAACTTAGGCGGTGCAAGACAAAAATAGAAGTCTGAGTAGCCCACTACATGGTCGCCAGTAGATGTCGTAGTAGATGCAGACCTATAAGTGTTCCCATGAGTTATAACAAAAGGCGTATTTAATGATTGAGAGCCCCAATCAACATTGAAATTACATGGAGTAGTAGGACTACAGTTCGGCCATTGATTGCCTGTGATGGTGCGGTTCGAATTTGATAATGTGTGGTTTGCAGTAAGAATGTTACTAAAAGTACCGGCAGCGCTAAAGAGTGATACTGATTCAGTATATCTTCCATTTTCATTTGAGTCTAAATCTTGCACAACAAACCCATACTTCGATACTGGCTTGTTAATAGTAGCAGTAAGTTTGTGATTTATATTAAGGTACTGGCTGCTATGGCGCATATTAATAGCATTTGTAGTTACGCCACCGAAACTACTGGCTTCTGGATAACCAGCAGCTAAAAAATTAGTCTCAGAAAAAGACAGTTTGAATTCGAGATTGTTGTTGAAGCTATAGGTAGTGCTAGTGTTTCCTGCACCTCCTGTCCAACTCAATGCCAATTTATTAGCTGCTGCAGGTGCAGGGCTGAAATTTTTAGATCCTACATAATACATTGCATGATCTGCGGGGCAGGTGGGACTAGCTTCAGCCGCAAATGCGCCATTACTAACCAACATTAAGCTCATAGCGGCTATCAATGCCAGCACCCGATATATATGTTCACTGAATAGTTGTGAAATTATTGAATTTAGAACGTATGGCATTTTATGCATATGATTATTCCTATAAGAAGCTAAAACTTGCTATAAGCGTTTAACTAGTTCTCAATTATTTCACTAACTAAACTAATGTATATATTACGTAACTTAACATATTAAGCAATAATTTCGTAAAAGTCCTACGAAGTGGATGAATGGCAGATATTTCATGACCAGCTACAGTATCTAGTTATAGATGTCAGCTCGTTAGCAAACAATCCTTATATTTCTTTGAAATATTTCTAAAAAAACTAATGATTATTTATTTCAAAAATACTTGTCATATCACCATTTCTTTACAGCTATAAACAACTGCAGCATAAGAGCCTATAATAAAGAGTTATTATCATTTGATAATTGACTATAAAAGTTGGGTTAGCATTTTATTATCTAACCACTTTTAAATACTCAGTTCATATGCGATGGATAGTAGCGATGTTTTTATTTTGGCTATGTGAGGCTGCTCCAGATGCTGAGTTGGTCAAATACTGCTGCATAACCGCACCCTACTATAAATCTCACTTCTTAAAATTAACAAGGAAGTCATTGAGAAAACTATTCCCGCACGACAATATTGAAGTAACACTTTGATTTAATAATATCCTGTCTTCGGGCAGGACTGACTGATAAAAAAGGACAATAGTAATGAATTATTATAAGGATGCTGATAGCACCGAAACCCAAGAGTGGCTGGAAGCGTTTGAATCTGTTATCAAACATGCAGACAAAGATCGTGCTCAGTTTCTGCTAAAAGCTTTATACAATATGGCAGTTCAAGAAGATCTGCCGTTCAATCGTCTTGATACCGCTTATATCAACACCATCGCCGTTGAAGATGAACCGATGTACCCTGGCGACCTAACCATTGAGCGAAAAATCCGTGCTTTGATTCGCTATAACGCATTGGCCATGGTCATGCGCGCGAACAAAAATGACGACGATTTGGGTGGTCACTTAGCGACGTTCGCTTCTAGTGCCACGCTATACGAGACAGGTTTTAACCATTTTTTCCGTGCTGCCAGCGATCATTTCGGTGGTGACATGATTTATTATCAAGGTCACTCAGCACCCGGTATTTATGCGCGTTCTTATTTAGAAGGTCGATTGACCGAAGATCAGCTTGATAATTTCCGTCGTGAAGTCGGCGGCAAAGGCTTATCAAGCTATCCGCATCCATATCTCATGCCAGATTATTGGCAGTTCCCAACCGTATCGATGGGACTTGGTCCGATCATGTCGATTTATCATGCGCATGTACATCGCTATATGGAAAACCGCGGTTTGCTAGAAAAAGAAGGTCGTAAGATTTGGACGTTCTTGGGTGATGGTGAAACGGATGAGCCAGAAAGCTTAGGGGCTATTTCTCTCGCTGGTCGTGAAAAGCTAGATAACCTAATCTGGGTCGTCAACTGTAATTTACAGCGTCTTGATGGTCCAGTCCGTGGTAACGGTAAAATTATCCAAGAGCTAGAGTCTGTGTTCCGCGGTGCTGGCTGGCGTGTGATTAAAGTTATCTGGGGTGGTAAATGGGACAGCTTACTTGCCAATGATAAAACGGGCGTGCTCAAACATCGTATGGAAGAAGTGGTCGATGGTGAGTATCAGCTATACGAAGCCCGTACAGCTGAGTTCACTCGCAAAGAGTTCTTTGGTAAATATCCTGAGTTAGAAGAGATGGCTGATGCGCTATCTGATGAGGATATCTCGCGCTTGAATCGTGGTGGTCATGATCCAATGAAAGTGTATGCTGCGTTCAGCGAAGCGATGAAAACCAAAGGTCAGCCAACCGTTATTTTAGTCAAAACCGTTAAAGGCTATGGCTTATCGGCTCAAACACAAGCGGTCAATAAATCACATCAGATTAAGAAACTCGATCAAGAAGCTTTGATGTATTTCCGTGATCGCTTTGATTTGCCATTTACTGACGAGCAGCTAGAGACGCTACCATTCTATCGCCCTGAAGAAGGTTCAGCGGAGATGAAGTACCTTAAAGGTCGCCGCGAAGCGCTAGGTGGTCATTTACCAAATCGCCGCAGTGGTCATATCCCATTGAATATTCCTGAACTTTCAATGTTTGATCGGGTATTAAAAGGCAGCAATGGTAAAGAGCAGTCGACGACGATGGTATTCGTACGCTTGTTGTCAGCCATGCTAAAAAACAAAGACATCCAAGATCGTGTCGTGCCAATCGTACCTGATGAAGCACGTACTTTCGGTCTAGAAGGTATGTTCCGTCAGTTGGGTATCTACTCGGCGGTTGGTCAAAAATATACGCCAGAAGACAGTGAAGCTTTGATGGGCTACAAAGAAGCCATCGACGGTCACATGTTAGAAGAAGGCATCAACGAAGCAGGCGCAATGAGTACGTGGATTGCGTTGGCAACCAGTTATTCTGTGAATGCGTTGCCGATGATTCCGATGTATATCTACTACTCAATGTTTGGTTTCCAACGTGTGGGTGATTTGGCTTGGGCGGCAGGTGATTGTCAAGCACAAGGTTTCTTACTGGGTGCAACAGCTGGTCGTACCACCTTGAACGGCGAAGGCTTGCAGCATCAAGATGGTCATTCACAGATTCTATTTAACGTCGTGCCTAACTGTGTGACTTATGATCCTTGCTTCGGTTACGAGCTAGCAGTCGTCATGCATGATGGCCTACGCCGTATGTATGGTGAAGGCGAACGCGTTTATTATTACTTAACGCTAATGAACGAAAACTACGAGCAACCTGCGATGCCAGAAGGCGCGGAAGAAGGCATCAAGCGTGGTATGTATTTGCTCGAAGACAATGGTTCAACCCAAGTGCAACTATTAGGCTCGGGCGTTATTTTACGTGAAGTACAAAAAGCGGCGCAGATTCTAAAAGATGAGTTCAATATTACCTCCAATGTCTGGAGTGTGACCAGCTTTAACGAGTTGACTCGTGACGGTATGGTCTGTGATGACTACAACCGCTTGCATCCAATGGATGAAGAGCGGGTGCCATGGGTGACTGAGCAGTTAGCGCCGCATGAAGGTATCGTAGTTGCCGCGACGGATTATATGCGCAATTATTCGGAGCAAATCCGTGCTTGGTTACCAGATAATCGTCCTTATACGACTTTAGGCACAGATGGCTACGGTCGTTCTGATACTCGTGAAAATTTGCGTAGTTTCTTCAACGTTGATGCGGCTCATATCGTGGTTGCGACGCTCAAACGCCTAGCGGATGAGGGTGAAGTCGAGATGCGTTTGGTGAAAGATGCCATCTCAAGTTTAGGCATCGATGTGGATCAACCACCTGCTTGGCAACAACAGCCTTATTATGATCATTCTCCTGATGCACCAGCGCCTGGTAATGTCAATCCAAATCCTGTCCCTGAATTTGTCGCTGAAGATGATGATGAAATCAGTAATGAAGGTCGAGCTGAAGACCAAGCGGATGCGACTTTACTTAATAACGGTGATGTCAAAGAATAATAATCATAAGACTAGGAGATAAATCATGGATATTAAAGCCCCCGATTTGGGTGTTGATAGCGCCGAAGTCAGCGAAATTATGGTAGAAGTGGGTGATGTCATCGCAAAAGATGACAACATCATTCTATTGGAATCTGACAAAGCCTCGGTTGAAGTACCAAGTTCTGCTGCTGGCAAAGTCACCAAAATCAGCGTTGCTGTTGGTGATCAGGTCAGTGAAGGTATGGTACTGATTGAGCTTGAAAGTGAAGCAGACAATGCAGAAAGCAATGTAGACACTAAAGAAAATAGCGCTGCTGACGAGAAGCAAAAGGCAGATGAAACGGCTGCTAAACCAGAAACAAAACCTGAGCCTGCTGCAACTGAATCAGCCTCGTCTGACGCTAATGACAAGCCTGCGTCTAACGCTGGTAAATCGACCACTCATGCATTGCCAGATTTAGGTGTTGATGAAGCGCAAGTTTCTGAAATCATGGTCAGTGTTGGTGACATCGTGACTGCAGATCAATCAATCCTATTGATTGAATCTGACAAAGCATCGGTAGAAGTACCCGCACCAGTCGCTGGTAAGATTGAAAAAATCTTAGTTCAGACTGGTGATATGGTTGCTAATGGTCAAGACTTTATCATTATCATGAGTAGTGGTGCAGATGCTGCTGATGCAAGTGAGTCTACATCAGATAGCGCTGAGCCAAAGCATTCAGCACCAGCCAAATCAGAAGAGAAAGCTGCTGCTAAAACAACGGGTGAGCCAAAACAGGCAGAAAAATCTACAACGCCTAATGCGGTCGCTAGTAAGCAAGCTGATAAGCTGACTGAAGCACAGGTCAATGAAAAGTTGGTTGACGTATATGCAGGTCCAGCCGTGCGCAAGCTGGCACGTCAGTTAGGTGTCGATATCACCCAAGTGAATGGTTCGGCGCTAAATGATCGCATTCTAAAAGAAGACTTGTTTGCGCATGTTAAAGAAAGCTTAAACACTCAAAAAGCGGCACCTGCCAGTGGCAATGTAGCCAGCGCTAGCCTGCCAAGCTTACCTGACATGAGCAACGTTGAGATTTGGGGTGAAACAACAACCCAAGACCTTAGCCGTCTACAAAAAGTCTCGATACCGCAGCTCAACTATAATACCTTGTTGCCACAAGTGACCCAGTTTGATTTGTCTGATATCACTGAGACAGAAAAACTGCGCGGCGAGTTAAAAGGTAGCATGAAAGCTGAAGGTATCGGCTTCACGATTTTAGCGTTCGTGGTCAAAGCGACGGCCTATGCCTTAACGCAGCATCCACGTTTTAACAGTCATTTAAATGATGACAATACGCAAGTTATCTTGCGTAAAAGTGTCAATATGGGCATCGCGGTGGCAACGGATGATGGTCTCATCGTACCTGTTATCAAGAATGTACAGGATAAAGGCTTGAAGCAAATCGCCATTGAAATTGGTGAGCTTGCGGTAAAAGCGCGTGACAAAAAACTCACTACTAAAGATTTGCAAGGCGCAAGCTTTACCATATCAAGCCAAGGTAACTTGGGTGGTACTGCCTTTACGCCATTAGTAAATTGGCCTCAAGTGGGTATTTTAGGTGTGTCTGAGGCAAGCATGCAGCCACGTTGGGATGCTAAGAAGCAAAGCTTTGAGCCGCGTCTCATGTTGCCATTATCATTGTCTTACGATCACCGTGTGATTAATGGCGCAGATGCTGCCGTATTTACCCGCTATATCGCAACATTGCTGGCTGATCCGCGCCGTATTTTGCTGTAAGAATCGTTTGTACTAAAAGGATCTGAAAAAAGACTGTCTTAGTATAGTCTTTTTTTATGATTAAAATTTGATATTAATAGTCACCAGATTTTTAGCGGTTAATGACTGTAGCACAATCGTTTTTATCTATAATAGTTGTTGCTTAAACTTTAGATACAAAAAAGCCGGCGATTAAGCCAGCTTTTTTTATTCACATTACTTTATGTTATATTAGAAAGTCTTAACAAAAGCAACGCCATATACCCAAGGGCTGATGTCAACTTCACCAAGGTCAATGGTCTCACCATTAGCTTTTACGCTGGCGTCTGTTTTGATGTCCATATAGCGAGCATCAATACGGAAGTATTCAGTTGGGGCAAAAGGTATGTCAAGACCGATGTGACCAGCAACGCCGACGCTATCATCAAGTTCTAATTTTTCGAAAGCATCGCTATAGATTTTTTCTTTAAAGAAAGTCGTATAGTTCACACCAACACCAACAAATGGCTTCACATTCATAGGCATGTTGTAGCCATCGAAGTGATATTGTACCGATAGAGTCGGTGGCAAATGCTGAGTTTTAGCATCGATAGTAGCATCGCCAGCAGTTAAGGTAATGTCATGATGGAATGGTGTAGCCGCTAGTAATTCAATACCAATGTTATTGGCAACGAAATATTCGCCGCTAATGGTTGGTTGAACATCACTGTCTACGTCGACACCAATAGTGCCATCTGCCAGTGTACCGTTATCGCTCTTTGGGTCAACCATGTGAGCACCAGCAGCGACAGACCAAGTACCAGCTGGTACAGCAAATGCTGTGGTCATAGTAAGTGCAGCAGCAGTGGCTAAAACTAGGGATTGTAGTTTCATCATTTGATTCCTTAACGTGATAGAAGATTATCGGTGGCTATCTAACGAGGGATGACATTAGGTACCGATACACAATGTTATGATTATTGACTAACCTGTAACATTACAACGCCATTATAATACAAAACCATATTTACTGTAAGGTTTTAAACGCATATTAATGGCTTTTATGGCATAAATTTACCGTTAAAGGTATATTTGTCGAGGTAATTAAAAATTACTTAGGACAGTTAGCATTTTTGAAGCAAGACTTAGATCCCTTCATGCTGATGTTATACAGAGGTATGGCATTAGAATTTGGTCGATAGTCAATGGTGCTAAACTCTCGCTGATATTTTTAGAATATTAAAATGTCAAAAGCTTAGAGTCGGTAATGATAGTCTCATTACTTTTCGAATGAATAATGAGAGTGGGAAAAGAGGGGTAATATATTATGCTTGGCTATTGTAGTAATTCTCCTCTACGCTGCACAAATGCACGTTCTGTGACGATATTGGATCGGATGGACTCTTGCTGTCCTGAATGCAACTTATTTTTGCTGCCTGCTCAAGATATCAGTCAGCAATTACGCGCTGACGAACGATTCTTACGCTTCGCTATCATCGCCATTGTGCTGGTGCTAATTTTGTTTGCCTACATGTACTATTTAAATTTAGTATAATCACCGATCATGCTTCATAATAAATAAGACAGTCCTGTCACTAGTAATGCTTTAAGAGCACTATATCGCTAAGTAATGATGGGTATGAAATACTGATAGTGACCGAGCATTAATGTCATATTCTGTGATGACTGCTTTATTATACTAATATAAGACCGGTGTTTCACCGCATAGGGACGGCATGCTATTCCAATCTATACGGCGCTTGCGTCTTTTCGTTTACGATATTCTGCAAAATGATGAGCACGATACGCTGTTTAGCCGTTGCGTTGACTACTTTTTAATATTTTTAATCATGACCAATGTAGCAGCGGTTATTGCTGAGTCGGTTGACAGTTGGTATTACCCTTATCAAGAGTATTTTACTTGGTTTGAAAATTTCTCTATCGTGGTGTTTTCTATTGAGTATTTGCTGCGTTTGTGGAGTGTGGCCGAGGAAAAACCAGATGGCACCACTTGGCGTCAGCGCTGGGAGTGGTTGAAAAGTCCTTCTGCGTTGATTGATTTAGTCGCTATTGCGCCAGCTTTCCTGAATTTCTTTGTTACGATTGATTTACGCTTCTTACGTATATTACGTTTATTCCGAATTCTCAAACTGACCCGCTATTTTGCTTCGTTACGCATCTTATTGGTGGTCATTAGCAAAGAAAAAGGCTCATTCCAAGCGGTTATTTTTATTTTAATAATTATGATTGTGACGGCATCTAGCGGCATTTACTTGGTTGAAAACCACGCCCAGCCAGAAGAGTTTGAGTCGATACCTAAAGCGATGTGGTGGGCGGTGGTGACGCTAACGACGGTAGGCTATGGCGATGTCACGCCGATTACCAATGCGGGTAAAATATTGGGTGCGGTTATTACCATATTAGGTGTGGGTCTGGCGGCATTACCTGCAGGTATTTTAGCGACTGGTTTGGCAAATGAGCTTGCTCAGCGCCGTGAAGAGCTTGAACAGGACTTTCGAGCGCAGCTGATTGACAGTGATTTTGATTTGGTAAAAAATCAGATGATGATCGATAAGATTCGCCGTGAGCTGGGACTGGATAAAGAGCAGGCGCAAAATATCGTATTACAGGTATTACGCGAACAAGAGCTTGAGCGCCGCGAAAGAGAAGTGGAAGAACGACAAAAGAATTTTTGCCCACATTGTGGTGAGCCACTGTAAGTCTTTTATAGTGATTATTTTAGGTTTCAAAAAATGGATATGTAAGAAAAGGGTGCAACGTTATCAGAACGTTGCACCCTTTTTATTAGCAATAAACGGATATTTTATGGTATTTAGATAGCTTGTGGAATGGGTAGCGCACGTGCCAGTTCATGTGCGACTTGCTGCGCCGCCGTTGCTAAATCTTCGGCAGTAAGGGGTAAGTTTTGCAGTGTGAGATGCCAATCATCCACTTCTCGGCGTAAATGTGCCACCCACAGCGTCGTGCAATCACGTGGCAGTTGCTTTAGATTGACTTCAAAGCATCGATTGCCCTCATCATCACTTAGGTGAATCTCGCCTTTTTTGACTCTTGAAAACGGATGACCGTGGTAAGAGTTGGCTATCATAGCAATGTGGGTGATATGTGCTGGGATTTTATCTAAGTAAAGCCTGATTTGCTCTTGGTCAAGAGGCGCCAAATACATCGCTTGTTCGCCGCGATCTTTGCCATTGAGACTGTCGCCTTGATGTTTCACTGATTCCGCTTTATCGCGCAATTGTTTGAACCAAACGATATCACTGATGGTGCAATTATCGTCATATAGTACGCAAGCCAAATCAATATCAATAGCGCTCTGGTTTTTTTTAAAGCGCTTAAACATGCCTTTTGGCTCAATCTTGGTAAATTCATAGTTTAGCGCAAAAAATAAGGTTCCCGCGTCTAAGCCCAGTCCTCTTAAACTGTCTGACAGTAATGGCAATGAGGCAGTGGTCGGCATAACATTCCTTATCTATTTTCGTTCTTCATTTTTAAATAGTGGTAATCGTCTGAATACGGTTAAATTTGAGCGTCATTACTCGCAGTTGTTATTTATGATCAAAAAACTTATCCAATACGGCTTGATGTAACAATGCTGGTTTGGCATTCAATAAACCGTTGCCAAAACCACGTAACCACCAAACCAGTTGTGAAGTTAGGTTGACAGTGGCTTGAATGGTCAGCGTGTCATCATCCAACGTAACAGTTTGATCGTCACTGAGCTTGCTTTCAGTCAGGCTTTTGCCCGCTTGTTTGGTGAATTGTAGCTCAATAGCGGTGTTTTTGCCATGATTAGGCAGCTCACCGAATAAGGGGTGGCTAAAGCCCATACCACCCGCATCCAAATAAGTATCGAGTTGGAAACTTTCAGGTGTTTGTGCGGCGCTTTCGAGAATGTCAACGCTCGCAAATCGATGTAGGGCAAAGGTACGAATGGTAAAGTTTGGATCATCAGGACGAGTTGCCAGCAGATAAATAATCACACCGCGCTGGATAATAGCGATGGGATTTAAAAGATATTCACTGGCCTGTGATTTATTGCTGCGGGTATAGCAGGCCTTGATTTGTAATTGATAAAATAGCGCATGGTAAATATTGTCTTTGCTATCCAAGTCAATATGCGGCGCGATTAGTGGCTGAGTGGCAGGCTCAATACGCACTCTGTCGATCCATGAATGGGTGACTTTACTGTTTTTTAGCTGCCGCCTTGCCAAGTCAAACCATGGAAATAATTCATCTAAAATAACGGGTGGTAATAGCTGAGTTAGATTGGCTTCAACCATATTAAAGGCGACTGCTTGCGATAGATTCATGTGCGGTAAGCTTTGGAGTGGTGCATCATCACGCCAGCGCCAGCCTTGTGGGTTGGCGTTATTTTTTTCTATCGGAAAGCGTTTTGCCAGCGCATTTAAGTCGCGTTGAACAGTGCGCAAGCTGATGTCAAAGCCTGCCATCATCAGCTGCTCGTAGATATGGGTTGTGCCCACCCAGCGGTTGCGCTGTAGTTGCGATAGCACTTGCCACTGGCGCGCCGTCGTCGCCGCGCCATGGCGATTATCGTTACTATCTCCTGAGACGTGGCTATCTCCTGAGACATGACTGTCCGCTGCCGCTACAGTATTAGCTTGCTCAACAGAGTTCGTTTGAGCATGAGAGTGGTCGGCGTCAGTAGAATGTACAGTCATTAAGCGTTAACCTTTATGAAATTACGAGTTGGCTTTTGTATAGCTTAGCGGAATATTAACCATTCATCATCGCAGAAAAGCATCGTAGCGTCTAGGGCATGTCTTCAATTCGCACACTGATTTATTGATTGGTTTTGATACAGCTAAATTTCACTATAAATCAGCTTATATGGCGTCAATGGGTGTTTTAGTGTCATTGTTATCGATACCTTGATTGATGCTTTTGTCGATGCCTTGATCCTCATTTATACTGACTTCGTTGTGCTCCGCCTTGTCTTTACATTTTTCTTTTTTTCTCTTGTCCCGTTTTTTTTGACGTTTTGCTTTTTGCTTTTTTTTATCTTTCTTTTTGGACTTTTTATCATCCATACCATCGTCATTGTTATCTTGATTTTCATCCCATAACATCAGACGACTTAAGACTTTACCAAACAACGTGTCTTTACGATAGCGACCTTTCTTGTTCATGGTATCGATAGGTAAGCCAGTCATCAGCGTCAATGCTTCGCTCAGTGTATAGACACCATAAATATGAAATTCGTTCGCTTTGACGGCAGCAATGATGTCGTCACGCAGCATGAGCTGTTTGACATTGGCCATTGGAATGACCACGCCTTGCTGCCCAGTCAATTCTTGCTCGCGGCACGCATCAAAGAATCCGGCGATTTTAGAGTTGATGCCACCAACCGCTTGCACTTCGCCCAATTGGTTCATAGAGCCAGTAATGGCAAATGATTGATCAATCGGTACGTTTGCTAAGGCAGATAGCAGCGCACAGCCTTCGCTGACGGTGGCACTATCGCCATCGATATGGGCGTAGCTTTGCTCAAAAGCGAGCGAGGCACTAAAGTTGAGCGCATGATGTTGACTGAATAAGGCGCGCAAATAGCTGGTCATAATCAGCATGCCTTTGGCGTGTAAACTACCGCCCAAGTCTACATCACGCTCGATATCGAGAATCTCACCCGTACCAATATTTGGTTGAATGACGGCAGTCAAGCGGGCGGGCATGCCAAACTCGCTATCGGCATAGCTGACCACGGTCAGCGCATTGACTTGTCCAACAGCGCTGCCTTGAGTTTGAATAAGCTGCTGACCGTTTTTTAGCTCATCCCAATAGAGGTCACGCAGGTATCCTGAACGCTCGTCCATATCATCGATGGCTTGTGTGACATGATAGGCATTGACGATGTTTTTTCCGCTTAAATGCGCGTGGCGGTTAGACTCATGCAACAGCTTGATTAATAAATCACTGTGCAAGCTTAAGCGGTCTTGGTCTTCTGCTTGTAAGCTTAAATGCTCAAGTAGGGCAGCTTGCGCGCTACGATCAAACGGATAGAGATTGGCATAGTCAATGATATCAGCCATTTTCGCGACTAACGCCAATTCGTGCTCACTGCTGCGAGGCACGTCATCGTGAAAATCTGCACGTACTTTAAATACCGCATCAAACTCAGGCTCAAGCTCTAACAGCTCATAATATAAGTCTGCTTCACCAAGCAAAATCACTTTAACATCAAGGTCAATGGGGGCAGGTGCTAACGATAAGCTGCCTGTTAAGGTCAGCATTTGTTCAAGGCTTGAGAGTTTGATTTTGCGTGATTGTAACGCCCGCTTGAGACCCTGCCAAGCATACGGATGCTCAAGTAAGTGACTCGCTTCTAATAGTAGATAACCACCATTGGCACGGTGTAGAGCACCTGCTCGAATCATACTGACATCAGTGGTGACCGTGCCTAATTGGGTGATTTGCTCGACATGACCCAACAAGTTCAAATGCGTTGGCAAGTCTTCAAAGATGACGGGTGCACCGTCGTCCGGCGTGTGACTGACAATGACGTTGACCGCATAGCGACTTGGGGTTGTGGCCAAAACTGCTGTCAAAAATTCTTCGTCATCGCCATTGACGATGCGCTCGACATGCGTAACCATGTCGGCAAATACGGTCTTGAGATAGTCAATGACCAACGGGTGACTGGCAAATTGCTCATGAACAGGGGCAAATAAAGGTTGCAGTGCACGACGTGCGATATTGCGATGCAGGGCTTCTATCGCATCATTGGCTTCGTCCTCTAACTGCTCTAAGGCGATGGTCAACTGACTTAAGCGTTTTTGCATATGGTTTTTTTGGACAAAGTTATTTAACTCAGCTTCGTATTCACTATTGCCGTATTCAGTATTGTTTTCATTCTGCTCTGCATTCGCAGGATCGTTATACTCGGTGTTAGAAATGCTCGCTTCACTACTATTATCGCTCACGGATTTATTTTTATGGCTAGCAGATAATTTATCATCACCACCACTAGTTTCTGTCGCGAGTTGACTGGGGTGTACAAACACCGCTTTATTATCAAAGGAGCGAAACGTCAACGCTAAATCATATTGTTTGCCTTCTGCATTGAGCACATCATAAGCCTGACTTTCTTTTTGATGTGTGTCATTTTTGATGGCTTCGATTTTGCTTTGATATTGGTCACTACGAAAGCGTTGGCTCAATCGTTTTTTGGCTTGTTGCCATAATTGATTGACTTGCTGCTGCAATAAGGAGGCTTGCCCCGCAGGTAGTCGCAGCGCTAAAGGGGTACGTGGATCGGTGAAATTATGCACATATACCCAGTCGTCAGGTGTGGGTGCATCGGCGGCAATGCGCGTTAGCAAGCGGCTGATGACGGTGCGTTTGCCCAAGCCATTTTCACCAGCAGCAAACACATGATAGCCACTGGCTTTGATATCCAAAGCTGTTTGTAAGGCTTTTAGGGCACGCTGTTGACCAAAGCCAACGTCTAGATCTGGTGCCGTACGGGTATCCGAGGGTAATTCATCAGGGTCGCTATAGCGTTTTAGTTGCTCAGCGGTGACAAGGCAGCGCTGCTTGATATCAATAAAGCATGGATGCGGTGCATTCGCTGTTGCTGATTGGGTGCTTTTTAATTCAATGATGGGTGTTGCCATATTATTAGCGTCTTTTTTATTAGCGTCTCTTGATGATTGAGAGGTAGGGATGTGTGGCTGTTTGGTCATAGGTATAAATTATATCGTTTGTAGAAAGTGGCGTGGTTATTAAGTGCTATTAAGTGCCATTAAGTGTTATTAAGTTTACTAATGAGCGCTAATACTTGGTTTTTTCTAGTTAATTTGCATCGTTCATAAAAACATCTTACAAGATAAAACGGTGTTTTAAATAAATCATTAAAAGCAGTTTTGTATCATTAGCAAGCTTTGTTAAAAACGCCTATATAAGTAATCATTCATCATCCATTTGACGTGATTAAAGAACAATAACGCCTCAATATAGGCTCAGATAGTATAAGATGTCTCACATTGGCGCAATCTGCAACTATTCAATGGGCAGACTGCATGATAAAATAGACGGTTCACATGTCAAAACTGGATAACTCGTTGTATGTCAGACTTTACTAAAACATCTTCATCCTCTGCTAACACGGGCAATATCCGTATTGATCCGACTGGCTTTGTAAAGCTTGGCGCACAGTTGCCAGCGCTGGCGAATACCTTGGCTCAAGCGGTCGATGAGCTTAGTCTACCCTTGAGTGAGACGCAGCAGCGCACATTATTATTGTACTTAGACCAGCTTTTGTTGTGGAATAAAGCGTATAATCTGACCGCCATCACTGATCCAGAAGAGGCTTTAATCAAACATATAATTGATTGTTTGGCTATTATAACGCATTTACCGTCAGGGTCACTGTTAGATATTGGCACAGGAGCAGGGATGCCAGCGGTTATCATTGCGATTTGTCAGCCAGAGCGTCAATGCACCGCACTTGATAGTAATCAGAAAAAAATTCGTTTTATTAAGCAAATCAGCAGTGAGCTTGGCTTGAATAATATGCAGCCAATTGCTTCTCGTATCGAGGCGCATGAAGCCAGCTATGACGTTGTGACTTCTAGAGCCTTTGCCAGTTTGATCGATTTTGTCGAAGTGGCTCAGCCGCGCTTAGCAGATAACGGTTACCTATGCGCGATGAAAGGCAAAGCGCCAAGCGATGAAGAACTACAAGCGCTGGACAATGACTGGCATATTAAGACGATTAAGCTTAAAGTGCCTCGTTTACACGATAGTCGTCATTTAATTGAATTGTCCTATAAAAATGTCTAAGCTATGAACACCTTTTAAGTGATACGTGTCGGTGACACATGATTTTGTTGATATCTGAATGGCAAGATATTCAAAATATGGTGATACAGGTCGTGCTGATTATATAGAGATACTCGTATTGTTTAAGCTTATGAGTATGATGCTATGCAAAGTTTAGCGAAAAATTGATTGTGTAAGCCAAAAGTAAAATAACAGTAATAGACCCTAATTAAATTGAGTGAGTGTATGGAAATCATAGCAATTGCGAATCAAAAAGGCGGCGTGGGCAAAACCACGACGGCAGTAAATTTGACCGCCAGCTTGGCTGCGAAGCGCAAGCATGTACTGCTGATTGACTTAGACCCACAAGGCAATGCTACCAGTGGTACGGGTGTTGATAAAAACGAGCTTGGGCTAACTATCGCTGACGTATTATTGGATGGGGTGTCGCTGTCTGATGCTATTGTTACCAGTCCGGCGGGGTTTGATGTGATCGGTGCCAATCGTGATTTGGCTGGCATGGATATCACCTTAATGAATAAGACCGATAGCCATGAGCTTTTTAAGACAGCAATGGTGGCATTAGTCAATGATCAGATAGCTGCTAAAGAACTGGCTTACGATTATGTGATTATAGACTGTGCACCCAGCTTGAATTTGCTGACGATTAATGCGTTAGTTGCTACAGACAGCGTCATTATTCCGATGCAGTGTGAATACTATGCACTAGAAGGCTTGGCTGATTTGTCGCAGACGATTGAGCGCTTGACGGAGTTGAATCCAAAGCTATATATCCGCGGCGTAGTGAGAACGTTGTTTGATGCACGCAATACGCTGGCTCGGGATGTCTCTGCCGAGCTGGAAGCGCACTTTGGCGATATTATGTATAAAACCCATATTCCAAGAAATATTCGCTTAGCAGAAGCGCCAGCGCATGGTTTACCAGTTATCGCTTACGAGAGATGGTCAAAAGGTGCGCGCGCTTATCAAAAATTGGCGGCTGAAGTCATGAAACAAAGTGACTAATATGCATGTATGCATATTTTTTTAGCACCAATGATAGACTGCAAGCAAAAGCGTGCAAACAGATATTGACCATTGAATATCGTATTTATGAGTAATGAGTAAGCTGTATTAATAATTATTTGGCTTTTATTTTAGCGTTAGAGGATAGGTAATCATGGCGAAGAAAAGAGGGTTGGCTGCCAATCGAGGCTTAGATGCCTTATTGGGGTCAATCAAAAAAGAAAAGCAAATCACCGCCTCTGCCTTGCAAGACGACATGGCGGCGCGTGAGAGTACTTTGCCAGCTGAAACGCTAAACGCTGATAGATTAAATATTAGCAAGACTGCTCAATCTGATAGTAATGAGACCAGTGAAAAACCAACGACCAAAGCTATCGCCTCTGACACCACTACCAGCAGTCGAACCACACGGTCGCCGCGCACGATAAACAAAGGTACGGCTAATAAGAATCGTGTTAATGGAACAGATACTAGTGCCTCTGAAGACCAGATAAGCTTGGTGCAAATAGATGTCACGCGTTTGCAAGCGGGTAAGTATCAGCCACGCCGTGATATGAGTGAAACGGCGCTTGCAGAGCTGGCGTCTTCGATTGAGCAGCACGGTGTCATGCAACCGATCGTTATCCGTCCGTTATTGGCCAATGAAGACAAGAGTGAAGCATTCGTTACCCATGAGATCATTGCTGGCGAGCGCCGCTGGCGTGCGGCAAAAATGGCAGGTAAATCTGTCATTCCAGCGATTGAACGTGCTTTATCGGATGAGCTTGCCATCGCACTGGCCTTGATTGAAAATATCCAGCGTGAAGATTTGTCCGTGATTGAACAGGCCGCAGCATTACAACGCTTTCATACTGAATTTGGTATGAGTCATGCGATGATTGCCGAAGTCGTTGGCAAGGCGCGCACCACCGTATCAAACCTGCTGCGTCTCAATCAGCTGCATGATACCGTCAAAGATCATTTGGCAAATAGCGCCCTAGATATGGGTCATGCGCGCACGCTCTTAGCATTATCCTCTGAGCAGCAGCCGATTATCGCGCAAAAAATTATCGACGGCGGTATGACGGTACGCGACGCTGAAAAGTTGGTTAAATCGATCTTGCAGCCTGCGCCTAAAGCCAATCGTGCTGAGCAAACGCAATCTCGTGAGGTTGAGCGTTTAACGCAAAGACTGACAGATATGTTAGGGGCTGAAGTCAAACTCAAACACAAAAAAGATGGTCAGGGTAGTGTTGAGATATTTTTCCATAACCAAGATCAGTTAGCAGCTTTAATTAAGCACATAGAAGCACAGGCTTGATATCGCTAACGAGTTTGTCATGATGCTGTAAATTTAAGATACTTTGATAGTCGCTATTTTTATAAAAATATAAAAGAGAGTCAATATGTGGGAGTTGGTAAAAGCGGGTGGTTGGTTGATGACACCTATCGTGGTGTGCTCAATATTGGCATTGGTTATCATCATCGAGCGTAGTCATACCTTACAGTTTAATAAAGTTGCCCCGAGTAGATTGCGCGAACAGCTAATCACGCGCTTACGTGAGAATGGGGATATTGGTCGTACACAGTTGATGAATGTCAAAGAAAAAACACCTTTGGGAGATATTTTAGCGACAGGGCTGCTGTATCGTCAATATGGCTTAGACTCGATGACGATGCATATGCAAAACCGCGCTAGCGTACAAGTGCATCAGTTAGAAAAAAACATCAATATGCTTGGGACCATAGGGGCGATTGCGCCACTACTGGGGTTGCTAGGCACGGTATTAGGCATTATTTCGTCGTTTTTGGCGATTACCGATGGGGCGATGCAAGACCCAACGATGCTTGCTGCTGGTGTGTCACAAGCGTTGATTACGACTGCTGCTGGTATGATCGTGGCTATTCCAGCACTGGTCGCCTATCGTTATTTTCAGCGCCGTATTATCGATATTAATGCCCAGTTTGAGACGCAAGCGGGACTCATGATTCAAGAGTTGTATGATTATCATTTGCTGGAAAATACGTCTACTGCTGGCTTGAATGTGCCTGCACATCGTGCGCCATCGGATGACGTTGTAGATCACGAGGATGCAGTGGATGGATTAAGCTCAAATAATGGTGTTGCCGTCACTTCTTAGCATTTATTTCTTAGTATCTGTGACTGTTCAGCACGCCCTAATAATCCATCAAGCACATGAGTATTCAGTAAATTAAAGAGAGTGATATGCGCTTTAGAAAACCGACTGTTGAGCCGCTCGAAATTAACTTGACCCCGATGATTGATTGTTTGTTGTTTTTGATTGTGTTTTTACTATTAGCAACGTCGTTTAATCATTTTAGTCGTTTAAATATTATTCTTCCTGAAGCTGAAGGTGTCGCGCTGACAGAAGAGAAAAACAGTATCGAAGTGGCGGTACAAGAAGATGGCAGTTATCTGGTGAACGGTATTACGCTTGCTAGTAGCAATGAGGCAGAGTTGACCAGTATGCTACAACAAGAAGCTGGTAGTAATCGTGACATGCTATTTGTTATTGCTGCGGATGCCAATGCCACCCATCAATCGGTTGTGCGAGTGATGGACATTGCGGGTAAACTGGGATTTTTGAATCTTAATATCAGTACGGTCGTGCCACTTGGTCAGCCGTTACCGCAGTAGCCTATAGCTACTTTAATGCCATTGATAGATGCTCTTATAAAACTGCGATTTTAACGCAGTCCATTCATATGATGACCCCCAAATTGAGGCTTTTATGAGCCAAGCATATCAACCTGACTCTGCAAAAACTGCTGCTAAAAAACTATCAGCAGAGCCGTCAAACATACCTAAGCATAAGACCTTACTGCGTTTGCTGAGTTATTTAAAACCATACTGGTGGGCATTAATGCTTACTGTGTTGGGCTTTGCGATTAATGCGGCGACAGAGATTTGGATTGCCAAATTACTTCAATATATCACCGATGCCATTAATCAGAACGATCAAAGCAAACAGGATTTATTTCCATTATTGATCATTGGTCTGTTTTTTGTCCGCGGTGTTGGTAGCTTTTTGGGTAATTACTATTCTGCTCTGGTCTCACGTAATTTGGTATATGAGCTGCGAGTGGAAGTCTTTAATAAATTGCTTCGTCTGCCAAGCTCTTTTTACTTAGCCAATCCTGCTGGTACCATTTCATCCAAGCTGATATTTGATGTTGAGCAAGTCACCGCAGCTAGTACAGACTCTATGAAGACGCTACTGCGGGATGGTCTGACAGTCGTCGCCTTGATAGGTTTCTTGCTTTATAGCAATTGGCGTTTGACGTTGATTTTATTCGTTGTGCTACCGCCAATATTGTGGCTTATTCGCATCGCCTCAAAGCGTTATCTAAAGTTGTCTAAGGGTATACAAGAGACGATGGGTGATGTCAGCCATATTACCAATGAAGTGATTGGTGGCTATCAGGTTGTCAAAAACTATGGCGGTCAAGCATACGAAGCCGCACGCTTCGATAAAACATCAAAAAAGAACTTACGCCAAGGCATGAAGGTCGTGGTGACCAACAGTATCAATACGCCAGCAGTACAGCTGCTAATGGCTGTCGCCATGTCAGTTGTGGTGTGGCTCGCACTACGCCCATCGGTGATCGACAATATCTCAGCGGGTGAGTTTATCTCATATATCGCCGCTGCAGGTTTGCTCAGCAAGCCGGTACGCTCATTGACTGATATCAATCAAAAACTGCAAAAAGGTATCGCGGCAGGTGAGTCTATTTTTGCCTTGTTGGATGAGCCAGAAGAAAAAGATACTGGTGTGCTTAGCCCTGCTTTGACGGGCAAAATCAAGCTGGACAATGTCAGTCTGGTTTATCCTGACTCAACGGTCGCTTTGCGTGACTTTACGTTAGAGGTAAGAGCAGGTGAGACGGTTGCATTGGTAGGGCGAAGTGGTGCTGGTAAGTCATCTTTAGTAAACTTACTGACGCGCATCTTATCGACCTCTTCTGGGCAAATTACCTTGGATGGTATACCGATTGAAGACATTAAGCTTGAGAGCTTACGGGCGCAGATTGCGATGGTCAATCAACAAGTAGTCCTATTCAATACCACGGTATTTAACAATATTGCTTATGGTGGCTTAGCCAATAAAACCCAAGCTGAGGTTGAGCGTGCCGCAAAAGATGCCTTTGCTCATGATTTTATTATGAAAATGCCAAACGGCTATCAAAGTGAAATTGGTGCTGAAGGTTTGCAGTTGTCTGGCGGGCAGCGTCAGCGCTTATCGATTGCTCGTGCGCTATTAAAAGACGCGCCGATTTTAATTTTAGATGAAGCAACCAGTGCGTTAGACAATGAATCAGAGTATTACATTCAGCAAGCGCTTGATAATGTGATGAAAGATCGTACCACATTAGTCATTGCACATCGACTGACCACCATTGAATCAGCCGATCGTATCGCCGTGTTAGACAGCGGTCAAATCGTCGAGTTAGGCACGCACGATGAGCTTATGCAATTGCAAGGTCATTATGCGCAAATGTATGAACGTGACTTTGAATAAAATTATTGGACTATTCTTTGAGCAGCTTTGACGTTCAAATCGTGCTAAGTTAAAGTTTAGCTGAATAGGTAAGTGGTCAATTATCATGAGTATTGAAACGACAGTGACGCGTGCCTGGCAACGTCAAGCCGCTTGGCTATGGCTATTGCTACCTATTAGTTGGTTGTACGGACTTATCACCACGCTGCGTCGTCAAGCTTATAAAGCTGGGCTGTTAGCAAGTTATCACGCGCCTGTTCCCGTTATGGTGATCGGCAATATTAGCGTGGGCGGTAGTGGCAAAACACCATTGATTATTGCCTTGGTTGATTATCTACAAGAACGGGGCATAAAGGTAGGGGTCATCAGCCGTGGTTACGGTGGCGATACCAGTCAAATGCCAGCTTTAGTCGATGCCGCCAGTTTGCCCAATGTGGTAGGGGATGAGCCTTGTTTGATTGTTAATATGACAAATGCGCCCATGGCAGTATGTCCCGATCGTAAGCAAGCAACTATGACCTTGTTAGCTGCCCATCCTGACTTGCAATTCATTATTGCCGACGATGGCTTGCAGCATTATGCACTGCAACGTGACATTGAATGGATTGTGGTCGATTCAGCACGGGGCTTTGGTAATCAACAGCTCTTGCCAACAGGGTTTTTACGTGAACCGATGTCGCGATTGCAGGGTGCAACTGTCATCTACCATGAGCCACTAACAACAGATTCAGTGGACAATAAAAAAGATAATAGCAATCTGTACCGAGCCCATCGTTTGACAATGCACTTAGAGGCGAATGCTCTGCAACTCTTATGGCAACCTACTTTATCTTATTCTCAAATTGATATGCCTAAAAAGGGTTGTAGAGTGCATGCGGTGAGCGGTATTGGTTATCCGCAGCGGTTTTTTGATACTTTAAGTTCGCTAGGCTTCGATGTCGTTGGACATCCTTATCCTGATCATTATGATTTTGAGTTGGCGGAATTATTGCAGTATACCGAATATCCAATCGTAGTCACCAGTAAAGATGCGGTAAAAATAAGAGCGTTGCTATCGAAAGCCACTACTGATAAAGCGCTGAATAATGAATATCAAACGCTGATAAACAGACTATGGGTACTGCCAGTAACCGCCAAACTCTCTGACAGCTGTTATGATAATCTGCAGCAACAGCTAAAAAAGCTAGGTATTGATATCGAAAACAATACCAATACCAATACCAAAGCAAAGCAAAGCAAAGCAAATAATAGATGATGCTTTAAACCGTATAAAAATTGCTATAGGAAACCCCATGTCGTCAGTGATTATGCCCGCCAAAACTCACATTGTTATCCCTGCTCGTTTTAAGAGCACGCGGCTGCCTGGCAAGCCATTACTAGAGATACATGGTAAGCCGATGATTCTTTGGGTTGCTGAAAAGGCGCAAACAGCGCACTTCGCTGATGATATGTGTATTGCCACGGATGATGACGATATTGCCAAGATATGCATGGATGCAGGGTTTGATGTGGTGATGACCAGTAGCAAGCATGCTTCAGGCACTGACCGTTTGGCAGAAGTTGCCGCCATCAAAGGGTGGGCTGACCATGATATCGTGGTCAACATGCAAGGCGATGAACCGTTAGTACCACCGTTATTATTGGAGCAGGTAAAGGCGCTTTTGGTCGCAGACAGTGATAGCGTGATGGCGACTTTGTGTGAGCCTATCGATGACTATGAGACCTTTATGCGTCCATCAGTGGTCAAGGTTGTCAGTCAACACGCTAATGACTTGCAACGTGCGCTTTATTTTAGCCGAGCGCCCATTCCTTGTGATCGTGATGTCGTATTGTCCAATGATGATCATAGAAACCCACCAAAAAATGCTTATCGTCATTTAGGGTTATATGCTTATCGCGTCCGTTTATTACAGCAGTTTGTGCATTGGCCGCAAACGCCACTTGAGACACTTGAAAGCCTAGAGCAGTTACGCGTTTTAGAAAATGGAGCGCAGATTGCTATTGCAGTTGCCGCTTGTCATCTACCTGCAGGGGTCGATACCCAAGAAGATTTAGACCGCTTAAATGCGATGAGCTTGAGTGATTTTCAGAATCCTATTGGATAAATAGCCTAAGAAAAAATATTTTATCTAAAGCGTCATAAATACGCTATATCCTGAATAATCAAGCGAAGTGATAGGACGTTAGCTATGAGTGATAAGACGCAGAATACAGGCACAATGGATACTACAGACCACATTTATTTCGCCGCGTTATTGCCATGGCAGCAAAATCTATGGTCGCAATTGACCAAGCGAGTTTTGACATCACAGCAATCTTTGCCACATGCGCTATTAGCTGCTGGTATGCAGGGTATGGGCAAGCGGGCTTTTGTATGGCGTTTGGTCGCTTGGCTATTATGCCGTGAGCGTGATAGCCATCCCACAGGGGCTTGCGGCGCGTGTGAAAGTTGCCAATGGCTAAGGTCTGGCACGCATCCAAGCTTACAGGTATTGCCACTGATCAGTATGCCAATCAGTGCAGACAATGCTGATAATAAAGAGAAACTAAGTAACGCTGCAAAGGATAAAAAATCACCCAAAACAGCCAATAATAGTGCTCTTAAGATTAAAGTGGATGATATCCGTAACTTGCAGCCTTTTATCTACCAAGGTGGTCAAGGAATGCGTATCTGTGTGTTAGACCATGCAGAGCAAATGACGATTGCCGCGGCCAATGCGCTACTCAAAACCTTAGAAGAACCACAAGCTAAAGTCCATTTATTTTTGATCAGCGATACTCCAGCACAATTACTGCCCACCATTAAAAGTCGGGTGCAGCAGTTGCCATTACAGACCATTCAGCCTGTAATCGCCGTTGACTATGTGACACAGGCACTTGGCTATACGGTCAATCGTGAAGCGGTCGGAACGGCTGCGATTGAGCAGCTTATCCAATTGGCAAATGGCGCACCTTTGGCAGCGATAGCCATGGCACAAGCGCCATGGTATAGCAAACGTGCGCTATGGTTGACGACGTGGCAGGCATTGCGGAGCGGTAAACGTAGTAGTGTGGCAGCCAGTGACTATTGGCAAAACCAACTGAGTATCACAGAATTTATTCAGCTGTCTGAGCTGATGCTACTTGATATGCGCCGTATTTGCTTAGGGCTTAATGCGCTTCAAAAAGACGTCAATCTATCCGCTGCCTTAGAAAAGTATCCACCTGATAATAATGGCCTAGCACTTTTTTCTAATAGCTTACAGCAGACAAAAGTCGCTCTGCAACAAAATGTGCAAGAAAAATTTGCCTATGATAAGCTAATGCAAGAATTGGCTTGTTTATAAGAAAATCTGCCTCGATAGCAAATAAAAATACCAAACTTAATGAAGGAAGCTGACTATGGCCATGCCAGGACGCGGCGGGATATTAACCTGCCACATTGAAAATATCGAAATGTTATATGCCAGCTACTTGTCCTTTGTCAGTAATGGCGCATTATTTGTGCCATCCAATGACGCTCAGCAGCTAGGTAACGAGGTATTTATCGCCATCACTTTACCCAATTTTAGCGAGCGTTTGCCTATGAATGGCAAAGTGGTTTGGATTAACGCCAAAACGCAAGGTGGTCGACCGGCAGGTTTTGCGGTACAGATTGGAACTGATATTGCAGGTCAAAGAATTAAAAACGAAGTTGAGCGATTATTGGCGGGTAAAATAGATGGTTTGCAGTCCACCTATACCATGTAATTATTTATTGTACTTGTAATGGTTTTGATGAATGTTAGACGACTATTATTCAACAAACAGTATAAAAAAAGCCACCTTATATATCGATAAGGCGGCTTTTTTTATGAGCATAAGACTAGGGCGTGTCTTCATTTTAAAAATGGTGATAAAAATTGCCGTCAAACAATGAAGGTAATGCCAATAATATCGAGATATCAATAAGCTGTTTGACTATCCTTGGCAAAATGTAGCCATTATTAGCCAATTTAGAGGACAATCGATTGAATTGAGGACACGGCTTACGTAAAACCAGCATATCTTTTAATAGCGCGGTGGCACATACATATCATCTGGAATAGGCTCACGGTAGTATTCGTCATCACGTTTACGATCGGGTAATTCGACCTCATCACGTGGCACTTCCTTATAAGGAATTTGTTCGAGTAGATGAGCAATACAGTTTAGCCTTGCGCGTTTTTTATTGTTACCTTCAACCACCCACCAAGGTACTTCAGGGATATGCGTTCGCTCAAACATGGTCTCTTTAGCCTTGGTATAGTCTTCCCAACGGCGGCGTGATTGTAAGTCCATGGCTGAGAGCTTCCATTGCTTGAGCGGGTCATGAATACGGCTCACCATGAACCGCCCCGACTTTATCGGAGGCTTATTTACTTGAGTCAGGCAGCAACACCTGACAGGATTAAATTATCATAATACTGCTTTTCAAACTCAAAAGGTGACACATAACCAATCGTGC
>NZ_JAFCTE010000021.1:0-21529 GCF_049895865.1 Psychrobacter sp. TWR1-1-1
TAGGATTCAAAAGGGCTTGAGCTATAAATCGCCAAGACAGGTGTGGTTTGATTATTATCGTCAAGCTGCGTAATTAAAATCTCCCAAGTTTGGTTCTACGGATTTGACGGCAGGGGTCAGTATTCCGTCAGTACAGCGCTATATATAGTTAAAAAATTACAAAATGAACGTCTAGAAAGACACTTTCATATACTGACTAAGAGCTACTATAAGGATGATGACGAGACCAGTATTCATGTTCCAATATCGTTTTTCATATCAAGCGTGAGCACGGTAGCGTTTTTTGCAATAGGTGGTTTATTCATTGGTAAAAATAAAGGTTTTTTTACTAAAAATATCCCCTATTTGGGGGAAGGGTTTTACTATATTATAGTAATTGTTATGGCTTTAATTGTAGTACATGAGTTTTCAATTCCATTTGGAAGACTGGCTTGGACGATAGGGAAAAGAACTAAAAACCCATGCGCTGCATTAGTACTAATAATTTGTATGTTATTTATTTTCATAACTGCTATAGGTGCCGCTCTTATTTTGAGCAAATATTGGGCTTAACTTTAAAAACAGATTTATAACCAAATATTTTTTTCCAAAAGAGTCACTTTCCATAATATACGTTATAGAAGTAAAAATATTTTTTCATACTGTATGAGCAAAAATTCAGGTAATTGATGAAATATTTTAATTATTCTTTACTTTGAATCTAATCAATAAGGGCCAAGAAACCTTACTCCATTAAAGTGAATTAAGTGGGAAGGAGCATCTGCTACCCATACCTCTGTTTCCCATGCGATTTCGCCAAGATAACGACCCATGAGAGCTCTATTCGGAAAAGCTGTCACATAAACTAGCCCAGCAGTTGACTCTGAAAACAACTTAGAAAGCTCTTCATATCTTTTTCCGTCAACAGGTCCGTGGCTAGTGACAGATTCAACTAATAATAGCCAGTTTTTTTCAGTATAGTGCAATACTACGTCAGGCATTTTACCGTGTGAACCTACATTAACATTCAGTCCTTTCAGTAGTTCTTCATCAAAATATCCCCATTTCTTTTCTGTATCACCTGCATAGATTAATATACTGTTTGGTGCAAAGCGTGATGCAAAATCTTCAATAATATCTCTAATGAGCTCGCTATGAATACCAGGACTTAAGGTTATTTCTTTATCTTCTGCAACCCTTACAGGAATACGATTTTGCTCTCGCTCTTTAGCATAACGCTCAACAAGTGATGTGCGATCGGCTAAATAGCGTTCTAGATGGCTAGACCATGATGTAGTCCCATAAGTACGAAGCAGGGTCAATATGTGAGGTTCAATCTGATAAACGGCTTTGGGGCTATTTACTGCACGATCTGGTTTGTCTGGATTATAAAGAGCTATTCCTGCATCGCAGAATTGGTGCATTGTTTGACGGCGAAAGGTCTCTCTAGAATTAGGCGCATAATATTTCCCATATTGATTATGTGCCCAACTCATTATCGGTGTGATACCCATCAATGGGCTTTCTGCCTGTGACCATGTTTTTTCTGGCGTAAGATTCAAAAGGGCTAATAAACATAAAGCGGAGCGCTCATTCTGCTGTTGAGAAGGCAAACCTAACGCAGCTATTATTTTTTGCGCATCTTCAAGGTGAACATTTCTATCATTCATTAAGTTAAATCTCTAAATTGAGCATCAATGCTTTCTTGTGTAATATTTTCTTGTTCTAAAGCCCACTTACCAAGTTTAAGTAGGTTTTCACGGCTAGGATACTTCATCTGCTTAAGATCTGTCGCATTGACCTGAGTATGGCCACTAAATCGCCTAAAATGCTCATCTACTGCTGTAGTGTTCAGATATATCATAAGCCCACTTGCTAATGCCTCAGGCAGGCCGTTTTTATTGTCGTGGAATACGTTTAAATGGTTTTCAAACCCTAGCATCGTATATTCGCTAAAGTCAGTAGGAGTGATCAAGTTTGCAACCACACGCCGCCTTTCCTCCTTCGATGAAAAGCGTTTCACTACACAGTAAAACCCGTTCGGGTAAAGCCATTTACAAGTATCGTTATTGGCTATAATCGCATTAGATTTTTTAAAGTTAGGTATAGGCCATGTGGTTTTATACGCCTTCAAATGGGCTGGATAAATCAATGGCATCGCCCCTTCTTCAGGCATGTCTCGTAAATACGCTTTCAATCGAAAATCAACGACTGGACCGGTTGATAGTTTTACACCAATGTCAGTCATGGAGTAACGTACAGCAGATGATAATTCGATAGCACTTTTATCAGTCGTAGTCTGCACATGAATAAACCGTTCTATATCATCGGGGAATACTATGCGTTCAAAAGGAATTTCACAGTCAGTTAGGTCAGAAAAGCTATCGTCAGTAGATGTTGAAATAGTAACAGTGCCCTGCTCTCCATCGCGCTCCAAACAAATAATTATATTCTCTTGTAGTACCTGATCATCGCTAAAAGCTTTGCTACGCGATTCAAACAAGTGCATCCGACGGATCGCTGCCCTTTCAAGAATAAAGTTACGGAAAGGACGATAATAAGGGCCGTTGCAGAAGCTTCGTGGGATGATAGCTACCATTTGGCCGCCTGGAGCCATCTCTCCCAACGCTAAAGCTATAAAAGCAGAATATAAATTTACGGTTTCAATACCAACACTACTTAAAGCTAGACGATGTTTGGATTTGCTATTAATTTTTTTATAAGGTGGGTTTAGAATTGCGTGAGTATAACCTTGATCCTGCAGACCTTTCTCTGTTGCCAGTTTGATGTAATCGTCAGAGAGAATACGAGTTGTAACATGATCGTATGAATTTAGGTGCTGACTAAGATAGTCAGTTAGTCCTTTATCAATTTCGAAGGCGGTTACCTCAACAGAGTTGAATCCAAACCCATTGGCTGTCCAGCGATCAAGAAACGCGCAAGTTAAAGTACCTATTCCTGCACCTGCATCTAGTAAGTGACAGGTTTTAATATTGCTAGGTGGAAAAAGAGAAGCCATAAATCTAGCTACACTTGAAGGCGTCATAAACTGCCCAAACTCAGCTTTATGTTTTTGCGTGGTACTACGCGCTAATTTAAGGCGCACACTATCTGCAGTGTCTAACTGTTGAAGCATATTAGATCCATTTACTGATCATCAGGTGATACGTAGGCATAGCCTTACGTATAATTTATAATAGGCAGACATACTAACACTTTTGAATAACTCTTCTATAGCGCTAAACGCTCAAATCCATTTACCATAACGTCTGTTATGGAATCAAGACGCGGTTCTCTATACGGAGCTATCATTATTACCAAAGAAGCTTAATGAAAAAAAAGCCTCCATT
Organism: Psychrobacter sp. TWR1-1-1; assembly: GCF_049895865.1. Classification (NCBI taxonomy): domain Bacteria; kingdom Pseudomonadati; phylum Pseudomonadota; class Gammaproteobacteria; order Moraxellales; family Moraxellaceae; genus Psychrobacter; species Psychrobacter sp. TWR1-1-1. Next base: position 3,330 of record NZ_JAFCTE010000021.1, read on the forward strand.
ACAGGGCCTTTTCTGTTATATCGGTGTTTATGAAAAAACCGCCTCGAGTAGCCTTATCTAGATCCTAAAAAAATAACGTAGGTATAACTTTTTAGTTCAGTGAACGCCTTGAATGGTATGGCTTTACGAGGAATTTATAATTGACGAAAGTGCAATGAGAGCGTAAACTCAAGTGCTAGAAACGACTAACCCCCAGAGACGGCAATCTCTGGGGGTTAGATGAATTTTAATCTGTGTCAGCAGATATAAAACCCATTTTTCGATACGGATATTTTATATCAGCAGGCGCACCAATACAAGTGTGCGTGATGTTAATACTACCGGAAATATACGAAACACTCCCCTACAAGCCCTATTGCACCGATGATTTAGGTAGTCTTGTCATTCGTCCAAGACAAATTGCCGTCAAAATGCGGTACATTCAGCACAATCCCCCTTGCATGACTCACTTCATCTGCTTAGACATTGATCATAAGCATGGTGCAATGCGTTGGGCAGAAGAATACCTACCACCGCCACGGTGGACAAGCCAAAACCCATCAAATGGACACGCTCACATCGTTTATGAGCTAAAAACGCCTGTTTGCACTAGTGAGCATGGTAGCCGTAAAGCTCTAGACTACCTTGCCAAGATACAAGCAGGGCTTGTCAGAGAGACAAGAGCAGATACTGGCTATACCAACTTCATCACCAAGAACCCGATGCACGAGCATTGGCGTACCGAAGTATGGACAAAAGAAGCCTACGAGCTAAATTATCTAGCGGATTTCGTTGATCTTAGACCTTTAACGGCTACCGAGAAAGAATTCGGACTTGGTAGGAACTGCTCCTTGTTCGATACCGTTCGCCATTGGGCTTATTCTGCAATTAGAGAGCATCGAGGGAAGACTTGGGAGCAATGGTACAACTCAGTGCTTAAACATGCTCAAAGCGTGAATATGATGTTTTCGGAGCCATTACCATACTCAGAAATTAAAGCTACTGCAAAAAGCATTGCCAAGTATTGCTGGAAACGTGATGCTTACCACTATAACGAGTTTATCTATCGTCAGGCATTGAAAGGTAGCAAAGGCGGTAAAGCTAGTAATTCACCAAATGGAGGGGTTGCAAGGTCAGCAAAGTATAATGCTAAGAGAGCCAAAGCAATTAAGCTTAAAGATCTAAACCTTACTACGAAAGAAATAGCGATAGAGCTAGGCGTATCAGACCGAACAATACGAAACTGGCTAAAAAAACCAATTTTTTAAGGCGGAAAGTGCAAGCCTAAATCAGATAACAGCTATTTTATAGGTTTGATAGAATTGGTCGTAAACATTTTGAATCCGTAAAGAGTCTAGTAGCTCCCTAAGTATGTATACTACTTGTGGTGCATTGAACTTACTAACTCAGGTGATTTCTCAGAGTTATCACCCTATCAGCCGATCTAATAGTCTCAGGCCTGTGAGCTATAAAGACTCTTGTGATATTTAAATTCTCGATAGTCTTATTAATTTTTCTCTCAGTCTCTACATCCAGATGGCTAGTTGCTTCATCCAAAAATAAAATTTTAGGTTTTTGGTAAAAAGCTCTTGCTATAAATATCCTCTGCTTTTGTCCCCCTGAGAGTATGCTACCCATATCGCCAATTAATGTTTGATATCCCATTGGCATGCTCATGATTTCATCATGAATGGATGCTAATTTTGCACACTGAACTACCCAAAGCATATCTATACTTTCATCAAAAAAGCTAATATTTTCTAACAAGGAACCTGCAAACAGTACATCATCTTGTGCAACACAGGCAATTAACTTTCTTGAATTTAATTCCGCTATATTTTTAATGTTTTTTCCCGCAATAAGAATCTCACCAGAACTAGGCCTTAATTCACCTATCATCAAACTCATTAGAGTACTCTTACCGCAACCAGTCTCTCCAACTATTGCGACAGATTCTTTATCTTTGATATATAGAGATACATCTTTTAAGATATAATCCTCATCTTCTGAGTACTTGAAGCTAATATTCTTCACTTTAATATCTGAAGTAACCTCTTCAAGTTCTATCGAGTCTAATTCCGGTAGGTATTGTGAACGCTCTTGGTCTTGTAGAACGATATCAGCTAGCCTTTCTCCATGAATATTTAACATCTTTAATTCAACATATTTGTCGATTAGAGAGCTGACGCGACTACCAAACTGAGACTTATAAGCTAAAAAGGCAATTAACACACCTACAGTAAACTCTCCTTCAATAACAAAACTTGCTCCCAAGTAGACAACTATTAAATTTTCTAAACCGAAAATAATCCCATTTGCAAACTGGAATAGCAAGTTCAGTTTTTGGGTTTTTAACCCAGCGTTCACTTGATTGACAAATAGTGACAACCAACTTGATTGTCTATACTCTTGCTTATCATAACGCTTAATGGCTTTGATACCTCTCATACTTTCCATAAAGTGTGTGGATTGCTGAGCAGCATGCACAATTTGTTCTTCTGTAGCTCTTTGTAAAGGTATGTACCAAATCCATCTCATAGTTGCATAAATTATCAAGGATATAATGACTACGATTGATAGTGATGGACTATACATAAACATTAAACTAAGCGTAAAAATCGTCATTAAGCCATCTAAAATAGCGGTCAAAAAAGTTGTGGTTAATGTTGATTGAATAGCATCTATGGAACTAAATCGAGAAACAACATCTCCTAAATGGCGTTTTTGGAAGTATGTAGTTGGTAAGTGTAGTAAATGATTGAATATACTTGATTTCCACTGTACATTTAAAGTCGTTGACAAGTACATTCCGATCCATGATTGGAGTAAGCTAATGCTATTATTTAGTAACATTAACAGACCAAAGCCGACAACTAACGTTGTCAATAAATTGATATCAGCAGATAAAATTACATGATCTATTACCCACTGCATAAAAAGCGGTGTAATTAAAGAGAACAGTTCCAAGACTAGTGCTAAAATAAAAACTTGACTTAGAGAAAGCCATATTCCTTTTATACCTCCAAAAAGGCGGAATATATTAATAGTTGTTTTTTCTGTTTTTTGTTCAAAATTTGCATGTGTCCACAACTCTAAAGCGACACCTGTAAAGTATTTTGAAGCATCTTTTATACTTACAGTCCTCTCACCCAATGCAGGATCTAAAACTATTATTTTTCTTGCCGAAACAGAAGTTAGGACAACAAAATGGTTCATATCCCAGTGCAAAATACAAGGTAATCTTAGCTGATTTAATTCATCTAAATCTAATCTTACCGGTCGAGTTTTTAAATCAATACTATTTGCAATGGCAATGATTCTTTGAAGTGTTGCGCCTTTTTGAGAGATAGTATGTTTTTGCCTTAGAGTAAGTAGGTCAGTATAGTAACCATGGTAACTGGCTATCATAGCTAGACATGCAAGACCGCACTCTGAGGATTCGGTTTGTAGGATGATCTTAGTACGTCTTATAAGACCGAACGATAGTGATTTTAGATAACTATTATTTGTCACGATACTAAATTTTTCCAGTTATACTGTATATTGGCTCTAATACCCATTCATAGAGTTTACGACGTTCTTGTAATACATCTGCTTGCAAAGTCATACCTACTTGTAGTGGTAGGTACTTACCGTACGTCTTAATATTTTGGTAGCTTAGTTCAGCTTGTACTAAGTACATAGGTTCATTGTTCACTTGCTCTTGTAAAGATACCGTACCAATACTAGGGATATTTTGAGCAGCGACGGCTGTTTTTGCAATTGAACTAATTCTAGCTTTAGCATGCCCAAACTTTTGATAAGGATATGCCTGATAACGTAATAAAACCACATCATCAATCTCTATAAAACCAATAGCACGATCTGGCACATATAGCTGTGCAATTAATACATTATTCTGAGGTAAAATAGTCATTAGCGGTTTAGAGGGATCTATATACTGTCCAGTTTGAGCATACATACTACTTACAACACCAGATTGCGAAGCTCGAATAACCAAACTTTCACCTGCTTTTACTTCTGCCAGCTGCTGTTCATTATCGTACAACAACCTATCCAGCTGAGATAATTGATTCTTATGCTCATGCTTTAGCTGTTCTATAGTATATATTTGCTCACTAATTTGCTTTTCTAGTGAAAATCTATTATTTTCTAAACTATCTTTCCCTTCAATCGCTAAAAGATAATCCATTTTTTTAGAATCGAAATCTTCTTTGGAAACAGCACCTATTTCTAATATCGAACTATAATTTTCATACAACTTTTTCTTGTTTTCTATTTCCTCATCTTGTAGCTTTATTGAAGCGATTATTTGATTTAGCTCACTCTCTAGTCTGGATTTTTGCATAAGGTATATTTGGACTTGAAGTTCGTGCGCTTTATCAATTTGATATTTTTCTATATCAAGAGCAACAGCTTTGTTCTTTAACTCTTTATTAATCGCCTCTGATGTACTTCCTTCACTATCATATCTTACTGTTGAGATACTATAGAGTGCATCATCTTTTTTAACTACTTGACCTTCATTAACTAGTTGTTCGCTAATAATACCCTGCGAGCTGCTGTAAATTTGTACTAATCCATCCTTTGGAACAAGTTGACCTTGAACCGTATTGCGCTTGGTATAACCTCCAAAAAAGATAAAAATAATAATAACCAAACCTACAGCTAATGAACACAAAGTCAAAAAAGTAAAGCTAAAGGGGCGAGTTAAAATAACATTACCTGCCCATTTCTTGTTTTTTGACTCTAAAACTTCTTTCCGGAAAATATTTTCATTATTGGACATGGTTTATTCTTAGCAGGTTGGCTAGCGATAAGATTGATTTCTATTAACTAACTGAATAAGTTATTTTACTATAGAAATAACATCGTTTAATGCTAAACCAAATAATAGACTATCGATCTTATCCTTCTCATAATTATTAAACTCTGCCAAAATATCTTTAACAGACACAATGGCTCTTTCGAATAAAAACCTTACTAACTTTTCACTAATATCATCAATAGTTATTTTATTTCCATTAATTACTACGAAATTTTCTTCAGAAAAATACAATAGGTTAGTGTTTACAATTACTTTTGTATCTATATGTAGCGAATTTAAGCTATTATTCCCTAAAATATCTAATGATATTTGTGTAGGTAATCTTTGATTACCTATATGTTGAGTTAGAAATTCTTCATAATAGGATTGATCATTCAAAATTTTCGAAAAGTCCTCAGAAATTTCTCTTAGTGTCTGTTTATCTTTATCAAATGAACTAAAGTTACGACGACATCCTAATATATTTGGAGTATGCTTTAGCAGCCAATTCATATACTCAAATCCAGTAGGAGCGAAAGTACCAACTGCTAGATGGAACGTCTCTTCTCCTATAGGTAGTGGGTTATGCCACCAACCTCGAGGAACATAAAGTATATCTCCAGCCTCTAAAACAACATCCATATATACTTCTTCAGGTTCTTTGATATTTTTGAAGTTTTTTGTTTGCTGCATATATAAAGGTAACTCAAAATTTGGTGCTTTTAATATCCACCGTTTTCTTCCAATTAGCTGCACCGCAAAAACGTCTCTAGTATCCCAATGAGCCATGTAAGATGATTTGCTACTAAAAGCTGCATAACCACTAGTAACAACATGAGCATTAGCAAAGTTCGCAATTTGCTTGCTAATTCGGTCTATTTTTGGCTCATTAGTAATGCGGTTATATACCAGTGTCGCACCATCTCTTAGATAGTCATACAACACTGGACGAACCATACGAAATTCTGTCTTACCGAGATTGTCATAAGTTTCAACGTATTTATTTTTTGGTACTTCGTATCCACTCATCAACTTAAATTTTTCATCAGATACATCAGCACGACTATATACTTCATTTACATAATCCCAGCTAAAATCTATATCTTCTGCTGCACTCTTAAATAAGAAAGGCTTTTTGTATAAATAATTTAATTCAAATTCAGATTTTTCAATATTAAATTTAATTTTCATTTGTTTAATCCCTTTAAAAACAAGGTGCTCTTATAATAAAAACCCTTAACCTATTATAAATATACAAAGATATACAACCCTATAGAGTTGTATATCTATTTTATCCACATTAGCTTATTTATAAAGGATTTTTAAGTGGCATTTTCCCTATCTTGTATTTTGTATTTTGTTAACTGTATTTCTCTTTTTATGATAATTAAGGTTAATATTGCTATAAGTGATATTTCAGCATTAGCCCCTAATTTCTCTTTACCTAGTATATATTCGTAAATAGACATACCTACTATTAGAAGTAAGACTATGAATATAAAATAGAATAAGGCTACCGCAAAACGTAAAAAATTTTTATCAGTAATCACAACCGTCACCATATCCTGAACCATCTTTTTTACTGTCTTGATACCAATCGTAACCACCAGCTACACCGCCAATAACTGCACCAGCAGCAGCACCATATACACCTGCTCTCGATCCTGTTACAGCACCTCTAACTATTCCAGATGTTACAAGTGCTGCTCCGGTAGCGCCACCAGCACCTCCTCCCATTATGACGCCATTGAGAGTATCCAGTGCATTCCCTCCACCTGATACAATTGTTATTTCTCTAATGTCTAGCTCTCTCATTTTTATCTCCATTAAATGATGATACAACAGCCAATTTTTTGATAATTAGCTAGTAATAAATATATATAATTCTAAAAATTAAAAAATAACACCTCCTATTAGAAATAAAGTATTTTATAAAAAGATAATATCATTAAAAAATTCACTATTCTAATAGGCTATTTATATTATCTTATTTTGATTTGAAGTATTATATTGAGTAATATATAGCAGTTTTTATTAGTATAGATTGTATGTACTAAATGTGAAATAACTTATAGAATTATAATAGCTATTATAAAAATAGTTTTTGATAACTATTTTTCATATAACCGAGTAAAATTTTCACTTCATAATTTTTTATTATGAAATATCAATAGATATTAGCAAGTAATATAAATCAAACCTTAGAAGCATACAGTTGTTCATTAAAAACATGAAATAGTAATGCTAGTAATAATCATTGTCAACAAATATATTTTTTTATTGTGGAAAAAGGCTTGCTCATAACCCAAGAAAGCTGTTGGCGAGGTACTTATCTCAACTAACAAAAATTATTACATGTGTTCAAATAAATTTGAGTATTTGAGTATTTGAGTATTTGAGTATTTGAGTGATAAAGGCCGTTGATATTATTAGCTCACAGCTTAGCGTTCAATTTTTCACTAAGGTACCGAACCAGTGATAGCACCTGATTGGTCCGCTATAGGTATACCCCAGCGGAACCAGCTATTTCACCCCAAAAATCTATTAACAGACCACTTAAAACAGACTGCTATAATGGAACCACTTATAACAGACTATTTTAGGTGTTTATGTTTATCAGAGCGTATCTACGAGCGTCAACCAAAGAGCAAGACGCTAAGCGTGCCAAAAGCGAACTCATAGCATTTGCCAACGATCATGGCCACAAAATTGCTGCCTTCTATGTCGAAAATGAATCAGGAGCTACCTTGGTGCGACCCAAGCTTATGCAGCTGATTGAAGATGCTCATAAAGGCGATATTATCTTAGTTGAGCAGATTGATCGCTTGGCGCGTTTGAATCAAGCTGATTGGGATACGCTCAAAAAAATGCTATCAGAAAAAATGCTATCTATCGTATCAAAAGAGCTGCCCACCTCCTATATGGCCCTCCAATCTGAAAACAGCACTGAATTTATGAGCAGTATATTGCAGGCCATTAACTCGATGCTGCTGGATATGCTCGCTGCTATCGCTCGAAAAGATTATGAAGATCGCCGTAATCGGCAGCAGCAAGGTATTGCTCGTGCTAAGGCAGAAGGTAAGTACTTAGGACGTAGGAAAGATACTGAAAAGCGCAAAATCATCGCTAGTCTACTCAAATCAGGTCATAGCTATTCTGAGATACAAAGTATGACCAAGTGCTCACGGCATCTTATTGCTGTTATAGCTAAAGAAGTAAGGTAATACTCAAATACTCAAATACTCAAATACTCAAATACTCAAATACTCAAATACTCAAATACTCAAAAAAATATATCGTTCGTTGTCAAGTTAGTATTTATCAAACTACCAATTAGATAATGTTGAGTCTCAGATACTCCCGGGGCGATTCAGCTACTCGAAATAGTCTCCAAGGATCTGGAAAAATCTTGCTCACATAATTATGTATCTTAGGTCTTATCTGACGTAAAGTGACTCTCAACGCTAATAAGATTACAAGGATGTGATCAAATGACTCAGGCTACCCATCAAACACCTAACGTTAAAGCTCAGTTAAACGTATGTATTATAAATTCGTCCGGAAATTCCGGTAAGACTATTAGTGGTAGGTGGCTAGTTAAACCACGCCTCCAAGATCCAATATATTTCAGAATTGGATACAACAATAGAAATATTAGTGGAGATGAGATTTTTGCACCTGTAGAAAAGCTTTCAGATGTACATGTTGAGCTAATAATGATGGATACATCCGTTATTGTTGAAGTGGAAATGTCTGAATTCGAGCGTACTATTGATCGGATGATTAAAATGAGGGGTTGTCATGAAGATTATGATTTCTTCCTAGTGCCAGTGGTTGATTCATCACCCAAATTAATCGCCGATAGTATTGGAACGATCAAAATATTAGTCAACATGGGCATACCTCCTCATAAAATCAGAATACTGTTTAACAGAGATCCTGGTAGATACTCTGCCTATGACTATTTTGAAGAACTGACAGATACGCTTAATGAGCTTAAAATACCTTATGATCTGAACGCTCAGTTTCAATGTTATGACTTTTACGAAAAACTAGAGGCACTAAACCTTTCGTTCGAAGATCTCACAGAACATAATTTAATAGAAGCGAAGGCACACTTAAAGAAAATATCAGAGAAAGGCAGAATTCATAGATTAACGGATACTGAGAAGGCAGCAAAAGCATTCTACGTTCAAGTTGTGCTGGTTCAAAGAGCTGCCCTTGCCTATAAATCAGAACATGATGAAGTGTTTGAAATCTTATTTCAAAATTATCCAGAGTCTGATATGGCTGAAAATTGTTAGACTAACTACCCATTAAAATTCGTAAGTGAGCTTATCATTCAGACTAAGATCACAAAGGGTATTTCTATCTTCTAAAGAATAATAGTTGCCAGCATCAAAGCAAATGTTACCATCTATACAATTACTCACATATTCACATGCGTATATACTCATTTGAGTAAAAACTTATATGAGTATATACTCAAATACGGAATCATTTTCATGAAAGTAATAGCGGTATTAAATCAAAAGGGTGGCAGCGGCAAAACGACTATCGCTACTCAATTAGCCCGGGGACTACAGCTGCAAGGGCATAGTGTGCTGTTAGTTGATAGCGACCAACAGGGTAGTGCGCGTGATTGGAGAGCAGTTGATGAAGATAACCCTGTGCCAGTTATTGGATTAGATAGACCGACTTTGGATAAAGATTTAAAAAACGTATCTGATAAAGAATTTGTAGTTATTGACGGTTCTCCGCAAGCAACCACTCTTGCTATATCTGCAATTAAGGCTGCTGATTTTGTACTGATACCAGTACAACCAAGTCCTTACGATGTCTGGGCTACTAGTGATCTAGTAGATCTAATTAAACAACGTATTGAGATGACTGATGATAAATTGAAGGCTGCTTTTGTAGTATCTAGGGCAATCCAAAATACCAATATCGGCAAAGAAGTGGCAACTGTTTTATTGGATTATGGTTTACCTGTTCTAGATACTCGGATAATGCAGCGTGTCAGCTATCCAAATAGTGCTTCATTAGGCAAAACAGTATTTGATACAGAATCAGCTAATAGCAATGCTGTGCAAGAAATGACGGCTTTGGTCAATGAAGTTAAAACATTTTTCAATGAATAATGAGGTGTGAATATGAAAGCAGGTAGGCCAAGTAAAGACGCCAAAAATACCTTGAATTTGTCAGACGTGACTAACACTCCAAAAAGAATAGCAAGAGTTAACTTCAATCTTGATGAAGAAAAGTACATATTATTAAAGCAATATGCACTGAATAACCGTAAGACAGTAACTCAGCTACTCACCGATATGATTGATGAAAAAGTGGTTGAGCGATAAATAAAATATATTGAGATTCATACCTTAATTTGGTATATGTATGTAATTTTAAGGGAAGTTACACTGGATTAAGGATGGTGTTGAAGTGGCTTTTTTAAGATGCCTAATTATCTTATCCTCCTATCCTTGCTGCGACTGCCTAGCTAGGCTCGTAGGTGTTACTAAATGATTGTAATCTGCTACCAAAGCAGGGCTACGAACAATACGTCCTAAATACTCATCGTTTAGCTCATCAATATGGTATAGCTAATTTTTTAAGTATAATAGAAATCCATAGTTAATCGCTGCTTAGAGAAGTAGTTATATTTGGGAATTCCGTGATAAATAAGAACGAGCATTTAAATGAAAAAGCTGCATGGTATTATGCTTGGGGCAACTTTCTATCAGTACTGAGCACACTGTTTGGTATAGTGCCTGCCGTAATGGGTTTCATGAGCAATAATTCTGAGCTATGCTATCAAGGGCTCAATTTTTTTATAGTTAGTTTTGCTCTGATAATGGCTCTTAGGAGTGGTTATTTTCTTAGTGACAGAACATTAAAAAGAGGCTGGAAACATTGGTTAGAAATAAACGAGGACAAGATTAAGAAAACCGATAAGATAACAGTGTTATTAATGGTATTAGTATTCATTTTTTTGATAGCAAGAGATTTCTACGGTGTCAATAAAGGGTTTATCTCTATAGCTAATTCTGTTCTATCAGGTATCTTCGCATAGTAATCAATCATCAAAACTCAGGATTACAATCTTGTTGCGCTTTAACTGTCCTTGCGACAAAAATTCCACCTATTTCGGCATTAGGATAACTTTTGAGAACTACATTTTTTACAGCTCTAAAATGGCATCCTGAAGTTAGGACATCGTCAAAGATAATAATTAGATCAGATTCAGCATCATATCCTAGTATATCTCGCATCTCATATTGATCTTCAAGAGCTTTGAGAGCTTCTACCCCACGGCTTTTATTGGTAGTAGATGAGGCTTCTCTATTTCTAGTCTGATAAATATTGTTTGCAATTATGTTATGTGGATTGTTTGATAGCTTTTCAGCTTTTATAAGAATCTGGTTCATTCTGTCATCAAACTGTTCGTGTGTGTCTATTTTAGATGGCGGTACAGGAATCCAATAGACAGTTTTTTCGTCGGTTGCAAGATTATCCATTGCTGATGAAATAAATCTAGCTACACGCGTCATGGCTTGTTCTTTATAACCCCATTGCATAGTCCCCTTTGTATCAGGTGACTTTTTTAAATTGTAAATAAGACTATTTCCTTCAGTATGAAAGCTTGATCCTGAACTATATTCTTGTAAATATACGATAGAATCAGTTGTCTCAAGATGCTCATAACTCTCTATATCGTCTGCATCAAGTGTTATAAACCTTAAGCTCATTCCATACCTCTTCTGAAGTCTTCATAATCTTTTAACTGTACTGCACCTTTTTTGTTATACCTCTCAGGCCAAGTAATTTTTGGATTTCTAAAATTATTATCTAGGATAAATAATTTTCGTCCTTGGTTTAAGGCGGCTCTTGCCTGAGTTAATGTACCTGATGTCTCACCCGCTTCTATAATTATAGTGGCGTGAGATAGGGCGGACATAGTTGCATTGCGTTCAGGAAAAAAGAAGCGGTTGAACCTGAAGTCTTGCTGCGAATACCTTTCAAATGGTATTTGGCTGAGCAATAGATATTCTTGAGCAATTTTATCCTGTAGAGCCTTATTTTTCTTAGGATAATACTGATCTATTGGTGTGCCTATTACAGCAATTGTTTTGCCCCCCAATTCGATAGCTGTAGTATGCGCAGTGGTATCAATACCTTCTGCCAAGCCTGACATTATTGTATAGCCATCTTCAACCAATAGTTTTACCAATTTTTTAGTACGTTTTATTCCATCTGCACTAGGTTTTCGTGAACCGACTATAGATACAATTTTCTTGTCGTATATTAAATTCCAATCGCCAATAAAATATAATAGTTCAATAGGATTAGTAGCGTCTTTCAACTGGGTAGGATAATCAATGGTATGGTTGATTTTTACACCAAAAGCAGATTTTTTTAGATTTTTCAATCTTGCCTGTATTCTAGGATAGAATCGCTCAATTTCCTTGTGTTCCACTAACTCTGAAGGTACGGATTCAGGGTTTTTTTTGAATAGATCAGATATTGTCTTGAAACTGGCATCCTTTTGCGTCCAAAGGTACTCGTAAGCAGCAACTTCCTTCGACTCGCTAATAGGGTTTATATCGAAAAAAACTTGGGATTTGTTCATCTTCTGCTCTCCTTCAGAGACAAATAATTATTTTGGCGATGATACATTAGGTATAGTTTTATTAAACAAATCTATATCTGACATACCTTTGAGGCCAACCAGCTCATCTCTTATATTTTTCAAATGTTCAATAGCTTCTAATATAAGATATAGACTCTCAATCAAACTATTTCTTTTGCTATTTTGGTCAATTCGAAATCCAGATTGAGTTATTGCTACTTCATTGCTATCCTGATGAAAATTTGACATTTCATGCATAAAACGCCCTGTTTTATGGCTAATTTTATAGATATTAAAGACATCAAGCATAGAGTCAAATCTTGAATCATGGCGGACTAAGCGTTCAAGATTACGTATGTTATAGCTATCGTCAAATAGGTACATACTATAGATTGAGTTCTCCATACGAATATTTTTTGAAACCTGTCCATCACGAGATTTAGAAACCCAAGATTCTGCTAATAACTGCTCGTATAGGCTTCGTACATTATTTTCAAAAGATACTAACTTTCCTATAATAACTGTATCTTCAGAAAATTTATCTCTATAACTCATATAAGTGCTTACGATATAAATAAATAAAATGTCGACATAAGCAGATAGAGAGCTATTAAACTTGCTTAGATTTTTTGATTCGATATCATTGATACATAAACCTTTGATTTCATTTCTTATTTTTAAATCAAACTTGTTTGACACCTTCAAGCATAATCCAGAAACACGCTCTATCTCTCTGCCATAAGTCTTAAATGCATCAAAACTGTCAATCACTATGGAATAGTTTTCTTCCAACTCATCATAAATGTCGTTCTGACGGTTATTCGAAATACTTTCAACTATGGGACGTAAATCTGCTTGATAGATGTAATTATTATTTATTTGGACTAATGTGGAAGGTATATGAACCTCTTTAAGTTCCTCTTTGTTAATGATCTTTACTATCTGACCATTCTTCGTATTTCTAATTAGCATGCCACTGTTAACAAATACTCCGTCCTCAATGCCTTTATTAATATCCGAGTCGCTGAAAATATGTTTATTCATAATAAAATTATCCAAAAACCTGCTATTAAGTTTATTTTGTAAAAATATTATTTTCTTTAACTATTTTTGTGGCTAAAGACAAATATTTTCTAAGAAAAATTTTGTCTTTAGTAAAGTAGGAATCAATAGAGAGTGAGGGTTAATAATCTAAATAATATTTTATTGGACGCTCTTTGAGGTCGGAAGTTTCCCAAACACTGTGTGAGTCAGTGTTTAAGTCGAATGTACATATATACGGATTTCAAGATACTCTCGATCCCTTATATGAAACTAATGATCTAACAAGTACTCTTCTAGCGCATCGTTAATCATGTCTTGATAGTTTCCACCAGTCTTCTTCGCCTTATCCTGGAATCTTGCAATGATACTAGGACTCACGATATTGGCACCTACCATAGAATCAGATGACACTACGCTGCCACGGGTCGCACCCGACCAATCAGTGACTTCAGGTATATCAGACAAATCAATATCATGATCTGAAAGCGTAGCCAATCGTTGCAAGTTTGCTTCTTGCTCAGTGCTTAAAGACGGTAACTCATTTGCTTTATAGCTAACCTTGTTCATAAAACCTCCTTTCAGCCTTGGTGGCACGTCGTGCTGATATGATACGAATAACCTCACTACCCTCACTATCTCTTTGAGTATGAGCGACCAGTAGTACCGCCATCCCATTCACTGCACCAAGTGCTTGCCACCGCTCTTCACCATTTTCATATCGGTCTTGTTGACGCAAACACAAAGGATCAAAAAATACACGAGCTGCTTCTTCAAAGGATAAGCCATGTTTGCGTTGATTACTGCTATTTTTCTGTTCATCCCATTCAAATTCAATCATTGATCACGGTCTTCAAGCGTATTGGTGCTAGACACTGTCTGATAATCAAAAGACAGCGGTATGCTATTGGTTTCTGCTACCTGATGCAAAAATAACTTAATGGCTTGTGAAGGCGTTAAACCATAGCCTTCAAGCACTGAAAACGCCTTGTCTTTTAACTCTTGATCCAGACGAATATTATAATTGGTTGTGCTCATAGCAGTACTTATCGCTTATTTATGTACCCTTAATATAAACGATAAGTGTACCTAACTCAATCACTCTAGCGTTTTATACTGTCACGAATAGTGACAGTATAAAACGCTATTCGTCCAAGTCACGCAGGAAACCATCAATTTTCTGTTCTAGCTCTTTTTGTATGACGTAGAGTTCGCTCGCGCTACATTCTCTTAGCATACTTTCCTCATCTTTTAGCTCAAACATCTTTTTAAGTATGCTATCGCTATGAGCTTCGTTTTCTAAACCAAAGGTGTTAAGACGACCCATTTGACGGTAGTATTCTCGTTGCGCCTCTTCAAACATCATGAAATGGTTACTTGCTACTGATATACCTTCAATACTCATGAATTACTCCTTTTTACACTAGGAAAATGTCCCTTTATGAAATTTTTATTTATTTATCATCAATAACTTACTTATCAAGAAGAGATCTATTGCTTTTGATTATAGCTTTTCTTTTCATTTCCTCTAACAAAGCATCGTAATCTATTTCTTCAACGTCTTGTTCATCACTTTTAGAATCATCATCAATATCTGTATCGCTCTCTTGAATCGGTTCACCACCTTTCAGATCAACAAAAGTTTGTTCAGAGGCTTCATGTTTAATCTCAACCTTACCATTAGAATTATCTGTAGAGACAGATGATTTCTTTGAGTCTTTTCTATAGCGGTAAAGATAATTGGTCAGTGTGCCAGTCGTTAGAATGAGGTCATGGCGCTCAGCTAATATCTCAACCACACCTTCATAAGTATATGAAACAGCTAGCTCTTCAATCACTTCATAAAGATCACGAAATTTGGAAAACTTTGTTCTCTTAGCCATAAATTGCTCTCTATCTGGTTTTTAGCGGTCATTAATATGAGTACAAGGTGCTAATTACATTTGCTCATAATTTGCTAGCGAAATGCTCGTGATTTGCTTAGTTTTTGCTTGTAGTTTGCTCATAATACAGCAGTCTCATGATATTTGCTCATAATTTGCTAGCGAAATGCTCGTAGTTTGCTTAGTTTTTGCTTGTGTAACGCTCTTATAAGCCTTTTTAGCTAAAAAGGCTTACTACAGGTAGAAAATAACCGATTTTTCTACCTGCTTTTTGGTCATTAAATTATCCAATTTAATGACTACACCTTACGCACCCTAAAGGGATGAAAAAAAGCGTCTTAAATCAGCAACTTACCTGATTTAAGACGCTTTTTTCTGCATGCAAAATGCAAACAAAATGAGTTTAAGTATCTGATTTTTATGATATATTACTGTATACAATTTGCAAACAAGGATAGTCATGAGTACCCCTACCGTATCATTTAGATTAAAGCCAGAAGTCTACCTAAAACTAGAAGCGATAGCAGCAGAGGCAGGGCAAACGCCTGGTGGCTACTTAAAGAAAAAGCTGGAGTCAGATACCAATGACTTCCTTGAAGACCTTCAGTTTATGAAAGGAGATATTAGTGAAATACTGCACTTATTGCAGTCAGACGACGAAGGGTCAAAGGCGGCAGAGAACACATCAAATCAGAATGGTAGGGTCAAGGCTTTGATGCCGATAGTGCTAGAATCATTATTGATATTAAGAGAGGTAGCAGCACCTAATAAAGTTGGCAATGCTCAAAGATTAGTCGATAAAGCAGGAATAAAAGCATACAATAGTTTGGATTAATAATTAAATATAGATTTCCCTTGTCTCAGCTGAGACAAGGGCTTTTTTGAGAAGCTATTTGACTAATAATAGATTGATCCTTGATAGCGTAGTCATAAAAATCACTGGGATTCTAACGATCTTCCGAAGATTTTAGTTGATATAAACAATCATGGAACTGTGCAAGCTCATATAAGCCGTCTAAAAAGGTTAAAAACTTTTACCTATGAACCTCCCCAGGATTGTCGGAGACTCAACATTTTGAGAGAATACGACAATGAAAAGACAAACCTACACTTCTGAGATTAAAGAACGCGCCGTTCGTATGCTAATCGAAGCAACAAACGGCTATCCCTCTACATGGTCAGCCATTCAAGCCATTGCCCCTAAGATTGGCTGTACGCCTGAAACCCTACGATCATGGCATAAAAAACACATCGTTCAAACTATTCCTGCCTCAGTGCAAGCGCAAAGTGACAAAGAACGCATCAAAGAGCTTGAACGCGAGAATAAAGAGCTTAAGCAAGCTAATGAAATCATCAGAAAGGCTGCGGCTTTTTTCGCCCAGGCGGAGCTCGACCGCACGCCTTAGTAATGATCAGTGTTATTGATGATAACAAAGCTAAGTATGGGGTCGAGCTGGTCTGTAGAGTCCTACCGATTGCCCCGTCAACTTATTATCGTGCTCAAGACTTAAGCGACAACCCACACAAGCGTTCACTACGCAGTCAGTATGACGACTTCTACATCAGTGAAATCAGACGCATCTGGCAGGACAGTAAATGCCGTTATGGTGTGCGTAAGGTTTGGCAGCAGATGAAAGCTGATGGGTTAAAGGTTGCTCGTTGTACCATAGAGCGTTTAATGAGACAGCATGGCTTACAAGGTATCTGACGCGGTAAGGGTAAGTTACCACCAACAGCCGTGACGACCAGAAGCGTGCTGATGACTTGGTCAATCGTAACTTCTATGCCCATCGTCCTAATCAGCTATGGGTTGCTGACTTCACCTATATCAAGACGACAAGCGGCTGGGTCTATACCGCTTTTATTATTGATGTGTTTGCTCGCGCTATCATTGGCTGGAAAGTATCGAATCGCATGAATACCGATATGGTGATGGCGGCGTTAAATCAAGCAATAGCAGATAGAAACTATCCCAAAGATGTGATTCATCAAAGTGATCGAGGGGTTCAGTATTTATCCATTCGCTATACCGATAAGATGAAGGACTCTAGCGTGATTGCTTCTGTTGGTACAACAGGCGATTCATACGACAATGCATTGGCTGAAACGGTCAATGGGCTTTACACGTCTGAGGTGATTCATTGTTTAAAGCAGAACTGGACTGGTGTGAAGGATGTTGAACTGCCAACCCTTGAGTGGGTAGATTAGTTCGAGACTTTCTCAAACTTTGTGTAACTGCTTATAATCCATTAACTGAGGAATAAGCAGTGACTACTCAATATGGCGTTAAAAAACCGAACGTCTGCTTTAAGGCGCGTTCGAATTACATTGATGACCATGTATGTCAGCAACCATTCTATCTAAATGACCGTTACACCGTTTCTTCAGCATAATTTACTTGTCGAATGACCCTTTTAAAAAATGCAAAGGCATCTTCAGCTCCTTTTAATGCTTGTTGGCGTTGTGTTAGTGTCAATTTTAAGCCATCTAAGTGCTCTTTAAATTCACGCCAATGCACCATTCTGCCATCTTTATGTGCAGATAGGTGTTTTGCACCATGAGTACTTGTAAGTTCAATTTTTTGAGCTTCTTTATATAAAATTGCGGCGCCTAAATTTGAACCTTCAGAGCAATAAAGCCAACCAATAGATTCAAACTCACCTGGACTAGGTATAGCCTCATCGACTAACATAGTCTTAACGTGAAGGTCTTGCATGTCCATGGCTATTTGTTCTAAGCGCGATAGACTATTAAGTCCCTTAATCTTAAGGTTTAAGCTGGGATTCTCATAGATAGGTTTCAAAACTTCGTGAAAAGCATTTTGTGCTTGTAAAAATTTACTGTAATTTTCTATAGAAGC
>NZ_JAFCTE010000022.1:0-20343 GCF_049895865.1 Psychrobacter sp. TWR1-1-1
TTATATCACTACAACCACGAGCGCCCGAATATGGGCAATGGCGGTTTTACGCCAATGCAGAAACTAAACCACGCAGCTTAATTCTATTTGATAAGTGTCTTATGGTTGGGATGATTACCGCGTCTTGACCAATGTTAAAGGTATTCCAGTTACTGCTGAGGGTTTGACTGTTTTGATTGATGTTAAGTGTATCATTGGTTTGGATAAAACTGGCAGAGCCAGAATTTACTTTAGCCCCTGTGGGCAAAGCGTTGTTTTGGATGGCTGCTTGGACGGACAGAGGCAGCATAGCCATGCCAAATAGTAGCGCAGCAGAGAGCGTATGGGACAAGGTTGCAGTCGCATGGCTTGATACCCCACTTGTTTGACTACGCGAGCCATGACCTTTGGCCAATTCAGATACCGCTTGCCAACAGCTGAGGCGTGAATTCCATATCACTTTATAGATTTTATTCATTTTCTAGCACTCATTTATGATTAGTATTGAATGGGTAAAATAGAACAGCACTCTAATATTAAGAGTTTCTGTGTAGACGAATCCTGCTATTGCATAGGATATTTTTTATAAAAACAGCAAGGGTTAAGTATAGGTAGTGCTTATACTTTAGATAGATGAGAGATTGGATTACTTGAAAGTCGAGTAAAAAACCATAAAAAATGATTAATGTTCGATAATTGTTTTTATAGGTATCAAAATGTATTCATTATATTACAATTATGTTGCTATATAAGTCCACTATTTTTAGACGTTATTCAACTATTTTATAAAGTCGTTATTTGCCTTTAAGCGATTAATCTATATTAAAAAACTGTAGCAGATAAGAATATTGTTCAATAGAATCCCTTCTACCTACCCTGAATTATTAGAAATTTCTCAGAATATCAAGGCGGCTTACGTATTTAAGAGCTTTTCGCCTATTCCTATAACAAAATTTATGATGGATAAAAAAACTGCTGAATATATTAGGATGTATTTATGATTGGATGAATTTTTAAGAGTTGTTAAATTAGAAAATATGTTTTAATCATTAATAGGTATACAAGAAAAACAGCAAGACTAAGCCTATCCTTCCTCCTACTTATTAACTGATAATTTATGGGAACAGTTCAAAATCACTAAGGCACAACATGGTTGCTAATAGAAAGAGAAAAACTAGGATGTGATAGAAAGTATTCTAGGGAAACTGCGTACAGGTGCTCCATGGCGGAACAACTATAAAATATATACCCATTCTATGGTGCCGATGGATATTCGATCCATTTCAAAGTCACTGAAGGTGCGGTTAGCAACCAAGATAAGCCGTGATATAATGACCCGATAATTAATATTTTATGAAAGGTTTACATTATGGCTCGTACAGCTAGCGCATTACACATTTTAGTAAAACACAAAGAACAGGCTGAAGACATTATTGCCAAGCTTCAAAAAGGCGCTAAGTTCGATGTGCTGGCGAAACGACATTCAACCTGCCCATCAGGTAAAAAAGGCGGCAGCTTAGGTGAGTTTCAACAAGGCGACATGGTACCGCCATTTGATAAAATCTGCTTCAGCGGCAAACTTTTCACCCCACATTTAGTAAAAACCAAATTTGGCTGGCATGTGGTCAAAGTACTTTACAGGACATAAGCATTAGGGGCGGAGCTTTCATTATAAGCCGACTGACATATGCCTTAAACATTATCCTGACTCATACAGGATCTAACATCATGGCAATCACGATTTGAGCTGCCATGATTGACTCATTTATGACCCAAAACGACTTATGACCTAATGTCCATGCCACATCTAAATCTAAATTTGAGTTGAAGACACTTTAGTTCTCATAAGAGTGATGATGGTAGACAGTTATAAATAGGTGTTGATCATAATAAAGCGTTCAGAACAAAAGGCTGCTACTGCCCTCTCTCCTATTTTATATCAACAATAATAATTTTTAAGGCATTAAAAAAGGACACCGCAGCGTCCTTTTTTATTCTAAATCAAGGCTCATATACAGCCTATTCTAATGATGCTCACCAGGAAGTATTCTGGCAAAGGCACGCTGAGCAAGGTTTGGCTTCTTATCGGTAGTCAGTCCAGCGCGAGTGCTTGGAAAAATACGATAACCCATCGACTGAATACCAACGTTGATTGCTGGTGCCAATGAATAAGTAGCTGACGCAAATTTACCCATGTTGCTGGCAATACTGTTTGGTTTATGGACAATCGCTTTAGCAACCATCATCGCTGCTTCATCAGGCATAAGCGCAGGCATGTAGCGGTACAACTTAGTAGGCTCAATCATCGGCGTGCGTACCAATGGCATAAAGATATTGGTGATCGTCACATTATCGCCCTTCACTTCAGCAGCTAAGCAGCGGCTAAAAGCATCCAATGCCGATTTTGAGGCGACATAAGCGGCAAAACGCGGACTGTTTGCCAATACACCAATAGAGGAGATATTCACAATTTGGCCAGTTTGACGTTCAATCATCGTCGGCAAAAACCCAAGAACTATTTTAACCGCGCCAAAGTAATTGATATCCATAGTACGCTCAAAATCATGGAAACGATCAATAGACTCGTGAACCGAACGCCGAATTGAACGACCAGCGTTATTGACCAAGACATCAACATGTCCGAAATCTGCCAAAATTTGCGTGCTAACTTTTTCGATATCATCCATATTGGTCAAATCACAAGGGTAATAACTGGCATTGCCACCAAGCTCCTCGATACTTTCTTTAACGGCTTTTAGTTTGTCTTCGGTACGTGCTAATAAGATAACATGCGCACCGCATTCACTAAGTAAATACGCTGTACGCTCACCAATACCGCTTGATGCCCCTGTGATAATGATATGCTTATCTTTGACCGCTTTGTTGATTGCTTTTTTTGAGGGATTGGCCATAAGAAATCCTTTTTGTTGTTTCTATGCCTATGAATGTTCGATTACAGCATAGCAAAAAATTATGGCTTAAAGTGAACAAAACCGCCGTCTCAGCCAGATAATTTGCCGATCATAAGGATCGATAAACGTATAATCGCAGTATTTTTCAGACTTACGCTTTTTACCGAGCATCGATAAGGAGTATCTATTTTGATTGCAACTCTAGCTCATTACATTGATTTAATTGCTAAGATAGTCGAGGTCATTGGCGTACTTATTATGTTTTTTGGACTTTTTTGAGCTTGTCACTACATGTAGAATTAGAAGGCAAATTTCCTTGGCAAAAAGAAAATACAGTGCTCAAAAAAGAACCACATACCGCTAAAGTGGACGAGCTTTAAAGCTTTTTTTGTCATTTAACAAACGCTTAGCATGAGCCGTTTGCTCACTTACTATTCGTGCGCCTGCAAAAAATCTTCGACCACGCGAAACTGTCCAGCGGTACTTTCTTCGCCATACATCGCTTGGCGAAAAGCATTAGAATTAGGAATGCCTGTGGTATACCAAGCAATGTGCTTGCGAGCGATACGGCAGCCAGAGTACTCACCATAAAAGTCATATAGCTCTTGCAAATGCGCCAATACGATCTCTTTTATCTCACTGACGCTCGGTGCATCAAGACTCTCACCAGTGCGTAAGAAGTGCTCGATATCACGGAATATCCACGGTTGTCCTTGGGCAGCACGCCCAATCATCACAGCATCACAACCTGTCAACTCATAGACACGCTGGGCTTTTTGCGCGCTATCGATATCGCCATTGGCAATGACGGGAATATTGATGCTTTCTTTGACTTCGCGTATCAGCTCATAACGCGCCTCGCCAGTATACATATCCTCGCGCGTGCGCCCATGAATGGCAATCGCTGCAATACCTGCTTGCTCAGCGCGCTTCGCCACACGCAAGATATTCTCACGACCATTCTCATAGCCCAATCGCGTTTTTAAGGTCACGGGGGCATTTACGCTATTTACCGCCGCATCTAGTAAACGGGCAACCAAATCTTCGTCTTGCAACAGTGCCGAACCTGCCAGCCTACGGCAGACTTTTTTGGCAGGGCAGCCCATATTGATATCAATAATTTGCGCGCCATTATCAATCTGATAACGTGCCGCTTCTGCCAATTTATCAGGCTCAGCCCCTGCAATTTGCGCTGAAATAGGCGCAATTTCATTGTCAAAATTGGCACGATACAAGGATTTTTTGCGCGCGTAAAGCGCCGTATCAGCGATAATCATTTCACTCACCGCATGACCGGCACCAAATGATTTACACAATCGCCGAAAAGGATTGTCTGTCACGCCCGCCATAGGAGCAACCATGAGGCGGTTTTCAATCGTCAGGCCGCCAATGACCAATGGCTGCAATAATGGATGGTCAGATACGGGCAAAGACGACGGTAAATCAGGGGAATCAGTAGACATAAAAAACGGCTTGCCATTAATTAAAATAAGATAATAAAAACAAGCCGTTATTCTAAGGAATCGTACGCATATTGCAAGCTATTAACGTGAATAACTTGCATTACGAAACACTACTCTTTCAACAGTGCACCCTTACTTATCAAACACACTGCCCTGCTCTAGTGTGATGTCCTCATCATGCTCCTGCATACGCCACGGCAAACTATCTGGCGACACATTTAAGAAGTGTAGGTATTTTTCGAACTGATCAATAATATCGTTAATCACTGACTCTGATTGATAGCCATATAAATCATAGGTTTGACCACCACGGCGCAAATACACCTCAGCACGATGATGGTGCTCTTGTGGTAATTCATTGGCCATATCTTCCGTATAATAGTCAGGAATTTCATGCTCTGACAAACGAACTTCATACCAGAACTCTACATTGTCACCGCGTCTTAATTCCAATACAGCACGGTTATTGACCTCATCATAATTTACATCAGGCAACCAGCCTGTTTCGGCAAACTTCTCTGCCACCTCATGCATCGATGATAAAACCGTACCTTTGATATAACCCAGCACTTTATCTCGCGTTGGTTGATTGGTGATATAGTCAATACGATCACGCCATGCGTCAAGCTTAAGTAGATGCGGCGGCAAATGATTGTCATTGGCTAGGCTTTGATTGCGATGTCCTTCAATACGTAGTGCGCGCCACATACCAAATGTCGAAATCAATATAATGATCGCAAACGGTAAAGCACTAACGATAGCCGCTGTTTGTAGTGCACTTAGACCGCCTGCGATAAGTAGAACCGCTGCGACCGCCCCTTCAGTTACCACCCAAAACGAGCGCTGCCACCAAGGCGTATCACTGCGTCCACCCGCAGCGAGCGAGTCAATCACTAATGACCCTGAATCCGATGACGTCACAAAAAAAGTAATAATTAACAGTACTGTCAATGATGAGACAATCTGTGTAAATGGTAAATTCTCTAGCAATTTAAATAACGCAATTGCTTGGTTGTTTTGCACCTCGCTAATCAGCGCGTCGTAGCCATCAACCATAATCATATGCAGTGCTGTATCACCAAACACCGAAAACCAAAAGAAGGTAAATAACGTTGGCACTAACATGACGCCCAATACAAACTCACGAATGGTGCGACCGCGACTGATTTTGGCAATGAACAGACCCACAAAAGGCGCCCAAGCAATCGTCCATGCGAAAATAAATAGTGTCCAACTACCGATCCAATCACTCGATTGGTATGCTTGCAAGCTAAAAGTACGCTCAACGATATTGCCCAGATAGCTGCCCGTGTTTTCCATAAAAGCATTGAGAATAAAGATCGACGGACCAACGATAAAGACAAATAACATGAGTGCCGTTGCCAATACCATGTTTAAGATAGACAAGCGCTTGACGCCTTTGTCCATACCTGCCAGCACGGATATCAAGGCAGCTGCTGTTACTAAAGCAATGATAATAACCTGCACCGTCGTATTCACTGGCACCATCTCTGGTAGCAAATAATTTAGACCCGCGTTAATTTGCGCCACCGATAGACCCAAGCTGGTGGCGATACCAAACATCGTGCCCACGATCGCAAACACATCAACGGTATGTCCAATAGGGCCATAGATTTTGTCACCGATTAATGGATATAGCGTTGAGCGTACCGACAATGGCAAGCCATGACGAAAAGAGAAATACGCCAGCGACAAACCTACTACGCCATAAATCGCCCAAATATGAAAACCCCAATGGAAATAGGCAATTTGCATGGCTTCTTTAGCAGCTTCAATCGTCTGCGGCGTCGATAGCGGCGGACTGGCAAAATGCAATACCGGCTCTGCTACGCCATAAAACAATAGCGCAATACCGTAGCCTGCGGAGAATAGCATGGCGAACCATTCCAGAAACTTATACTCAGCCTCCGCATGGTCAGGGCCCAATTTAATACTGCCATAAGGCGAAAATGCCAAGGCGATAATAAACATCAAAAATATGGCGACTGCCAACATATAAAACCAGCCGAAAGTGTCGGTGGTAAATGCCAGCACTTTGCTGAACAGCTCGCCAGCAGCATCAGGGTTGATGGCTGTGCCGATCACCAATAACAGCATAATCGCTGCTGCCGGTACAAAAACCGGCAACAAAATAGTGGATCGAGGTAATTTACTCATAGAAAGTGATATCCCCAAAAAGTAGCAATGAAAAATAATCTTCGATATAAAGATTAATAATCAGAAGGAGCAGTGCCTTTTTTGTAAAAAGTGACTCACAGTGACTCACAAAGGCGAAAATGCATCAGTTATTATTAAACAAATACAATTTTTATCACACTATGTTCAAAAACCCCAGACAAGCGCCCAACTTGTAACATGACTTTAACGATTGTTACATGACTATTACCAAGCAATAAAAAAGGCCGCTTGTTAGCGACCTTTTTATTTTTTTTCTGGAACAATTTATGTTTTGCTTGTTAATTCGACAGACATCTCGTTTTTTTATTATTAAACAGTAATGGCAGCAGCAAGTTGCTTTGCCATTTCAGCCAGTTCTGTGTGATCAGCTTGGGTCACTGCATGGCGACCGAGCTCATGAATACTCGATGGAATGAGATGTACATGGTAATGAAAAACGGTTTGACCCGCTTCGCTACCATTTAATTGCATCTGAATAATGCCTTCACGCGCAAATACTTGACGCTGTGCTTGCATGACCTTTTTAGCGGTCATTAACACCGCGGCGGCATACTCTGGTTCAAGGTCTGCCAAATCAACGGCTTTTTGCTTAGGAATCACCAGCACATGCCCCTCTGCTTGTGGCATGATATCCATAAAGGCAAGAGTTTTATCATCTTCATAGACTTTGTGATAGGGGATGTCACCGTTTAGCATTTTGGCAAAGATATTGTTATCGTCATACGCGGCTTGCTCATTGGCTTGGGTCATTATTTTTTCCTTTACTTGTTTGATTATTGGTTGCTCGACAGCTTTTAGAAGGGATGGAATAGCCTGTAATATAGTGGACGAAATGTCGTTTAAGCACAAGTTGCGATAGCACTCGTTATTAAAAATTAGCAATACATAAGCTAATCACGATAGCTCACCAATTTGGTTGGCGAGTCAGGCGCTTTAAATGTTATATTAACCCTCTACTTTAACAACGCTACGTTTATGGATTCGTCTATTTTGCCGACTCAATCAAATATGAGTAACATTTATACAGAACCTGCTCAAGCAGCGCAAACGTCTGTCACAGCTGGCTCTGTATTCAATAATGAAAAACAACCAAGCAGCGCTGAGACTGAAAATGTGACTCAAGCCCCCACTCAAAGCATTGAGCCTAACGCGCTCATTCTGGCCGAAGCACTGAGCGACAAGACGATTGGTTGGAAAATACACAATTGCAAAATCACTAAAAAGACGGTCACACAGGATTTACCACTACCGTTCTTATATCATTACGACAGTTTAAATGATGCGATTAAGCAAGCGAATCCGCTCACACCCGCCCTCCTGTCACAGTTCAATACGCCCATGAGCGCTCATGAAGCAGCCAAGCTGATTGGTATTAGCGAAGCACTAATAAGCAGCCCTTGGCATGTCAAAATCATCGGGTCATTGGTGGTTTTTAGCGAAGCGTTGCAGTTAGCCGTACGCTTGCATTGGACCAATACGGGCAAAGACACCCAACAACTTTATACCCAGAATGAAGCAGATGCTATTACAGCCGCTTTTAAAGATTGGCAGTTTTTTGGTCGTATCGATGTACTCTACAAAAATAATAAGCAAACCTTAATCAGTATAGATGAACAAGCTGAAGGCAATGAGCAACTACTTCGTATTGAAGCAAACGCTGATTATCAATGCTTGCCAGCGACTCATGCGTTAGTGGTTATCGCTAAATTGGAAGCGGACAAAACAGAGCTGCCTTGGTTTGAGGCGGCGATAGTAGAGCGCGTCGAATAACACCTTATTTTCCACATACTTACGATGTTATGACTACTATTGACTTGGCATTATCAATGAATAGTTTTCAGTGATTCATATCTAATGGTATGGTAACGACCTAGTATTATTCACTAGTCCTCGCATTTTATAAAAAGCACACTATCAATATTAAAATTGAGGGTGCACATTTTCACAAACCTCGCCTATTTGTAAGGAATATCACATGGATTATCGCTCAAAAACCTCTACTGGCGGCCGTAATATGGCAGGCGCGCGCGCATTATGGCGTGCAACTGGCATGACTGATAGCGACTTTGGTAAACCAATCATTGCGATTGCCAACTCATTTACCCAGTTCGTACCTGGCCATGTGCATCTAAAAGACTTGGGGCAACTGGTCGCACGTGAAATTGAACAAGCAGGCGGCGTGGCTAAAGAGTTCAATACCATTGCGGTCGATGATGGTATTGCCATGGGTCATAGCGGTATGTTGTACTCACTGCCAAGTCGCGATTTGATTGCCGACTCGGTCGAATATATGGTCAATGCCCATTGTGCAGATGCCTTAGTTTGTATCTCTAACTGCGATAAAATAACGCCGGGTATGCTGATGGCAGCCATGCGCCTCAATATCCCAGTAGTGTTTATTTCAGGTGGCCCAATGGAAGCGGGCAAAATCTTAGCCAGTACCGTTGGTAAGAGCCATAATACCGATGGTAGTGACAGTAGTGCGATTCGTAAGCTTGATCTTGTCGATGCGATGATGGATGCCGCTGATGATAGCATTAGTGATGCAGATGTAGCCGCTATCGAAGCCTCAGCCTGCCCAACTTGTGGTTCATGCTCTGGTATGTTTACTGCTAACTCAATGAACTGCTTAACCGAAGCGTTGGGCTTGGCATTACCGGGTAATGGCTCACTACTAGCGACTCACTCGCTGCGTCGAGAGTTGTTTTTAGAAGCGGGTCGTACCATTGTATCGCTTGCCAAACGTCGCTATGAGCAAGATGATGATTCAGTATTGCCACGCTCCATCGCTAGCAAAGCAGCTTTCGAAAACGCAATGACCTTAGATATCGCGATGGGTGGTTCAACCAATACTATTTTGCATCTGTTGGCTGCTGCTAACGAAGCAGAAGTCGATTTCAAAATGTCAGATATCGATCGTCTAAGTCGCGGTGTACCTTGCCTTGCAAAAGTCGCCCCTGCCTCGCAAAAATACCATATGGAAGATGTGCATCGTGCTGGCGGTGTCTTTGCGTTATTGGCCGAGCTTGATCGTGCTGGATTACTGAAGACTGACGTACCGACCATCCATAGTCCAACGATGAAAGCCGCGATTGATAAGTGGGATATCATGAATCCTGATAATCAAGAGGCACGCGCGCGCTTCCTTGCAGCACCGGGTGGCGTACGTACCACTGAGGCATTTTCACAATCAAAAGAATGGTCAAACCTCGACGTCAACCGTGAGTCAGGTTGTATCCGTAGTGCCCAACATGCCTATTCTACAGATGGTGGTTTGGCCGTATTGTATGGCAATATCGCTGAGCGTGGCTGTGTAGTCAAAACCGCAGGTGTGGATGACAGCATCCTAGTCTTTACTGGTCGTGCTCGTCTATTTGAGTCACAAGATGATGCTGTCGCTGCGGTATTGGCCGACGAGATCGTGGCAGGTGATGTTGTTATCATCCGTTATGAAGGCCCTAAAGGCGGTCCTGGTATGCAAGAGATGCTCTATCCAACGACTTATCTCAAGTCAAAAGGCTTGGGCAAAGAATGTGCGCTACTAACTGACGGTCGTTTCTCTGGTGGTACCTCAGGCCTATCAATCGGTCATGCCAGCCCAGAAGCAGCAGAAGGTGGCGCAATTGGTCTAGTAGAAGAAGGCGATACCATCCATATTGATATTCCTAATCGTACGATTAACATGCAAGTCAGTGATGCCGATTTGGCCACTCGCCGCGAAGCGATGGAAGCTCGTGGCCGCGATGCGTGGAAGCCTGTAAGCCGTGACCGTCATGTGACCCCTGCGCTACGTGCCTATGCTGCCATGACCACCAGTGCCGATACCGGTGCGGTACGTGACGTGAGCCAAGTTGAGCGCTAAGCCTTCAATTATTAATCGTTAAAGTATATTGGTAAAAATCTATTAAGCCTGCGCTATGCAGGCTTTTTTTTCACCAAAAAACAACGCATATGTCGTTTTGATAACGATTTTTTGCGGTAATCATTATTTTTTAGCGTCATTATAATGGACTAGGGCGTGTCCTCAATTCAACCGATAGCAATCTAAATGAGCTAAAAATGGTTAAATCTTGCCAAACATCGTCAAATAGCTAGGTAATATCTCGATATTATCTGCACTATTTTCCTTGTTTGACTGCAATTTACCTCATTTTTATCACCATTTTTAAAATGAGGACACGCCCTAGTAAATATGACCTCACTCTAACTTTTTAAGATAAACATAACAGCGTGTACCTACCTTATGATTGAAAACTACAATTTATTTTTATTGGTCTGCGGTATCGCTTTTTTACTGGGGGCGTTATTCCCCATTATATTTAAGCGCACGCCTATCTCTTTGCCTATGTTGCAGGTCAGCTTTGGACTACTCATGGGCTACTGGTGGACGACCTTATCATTTTTAGACCCTATGAATAACGGCTTAATTATCGAAAAATTAACCGAAATTGTGGTGCTCGTATCCTTGGTTGGTGCTGGTATCAAAATTGATACGAAGCTGTCTTGGCAATTGTGGCGGCCGACCGTACGTCTGTTGCTTATTACCATGCCGATTGGCATCTTTGCGATGGCGGTACTGGGCTACTATGCATTTGGTCTCAGTCTGGGAGCTGCTATATTGCTGGGCGCAGTACTGGCTCCAACCGATCCCGTATTGGCTTCTAGTATTCAAGTAGGGCCACCCAATACAGGTCGCGAAGACACACCTCGCTTTACATTAACGTCAGAAGCAGGATTGAATGACGGACTGGCTTTCCCATTTGTTTATTTGGCCATAAAAATAGCGGAAGCCTTTAGCCAAGGCAATTCCTTTACCCTCGAGATGCTCTGGTCATGGTTCACTCATGATGTCTTATGGAAAATTGGTGCTGGGCTGGTGGTGGGGATTGTCGTTGGTAAAATTATGGCTAAGCTGGTATTTTCAAAATGCAGCCAAAACACTACTATTTCTCAAGGATATGTGGTCATTGCGCTAACGTTAGTGGCTTATGGACTTGCCGAATTTGTACATAGTTATGGCTTTATCGCCGTATTTATCGCGGCATTTGCCTTTCGCCGCTCAGAGCATGAGCACAGCTATCACCACAAGCTCCATGATTTTGCAGAACAATCAGAAGGCTTACTCATGTCTTTAGTGCTGGTCACTTTCGGCATGTTTCTTGGTCAAGGATTGCAATCGGGCGTTGAGCTGACATGGCGTGTTTACATCGTCAGCTTCACCTTCCTCTTGTTGATACGTCCCATTGGTGGGTTTATTGCTTTATCAGGACTAAACATGGCACACACTGAAAAGTATGCCATCTCTGCTTTGGGCATCCGTGGTATTGGTACGCTATATTATTTATCTTATGCGCTCAACCAAGGTTTTTTCGGTGATGAAGATGCGCTTAAGCTATGGGTCGTCTGTTCGATTGTCATTTTGGCGTCAATTTTTATCCATGGTCTTAGCGCCACAAAATTGCTGAAAATGACGCCGAATAAATCACATTAACCTTATCGATAGAGCTATTTAGCGCTTTGAAAGCTCTGAATCGACTAAGTTAAGTACCGCTTCCGTTAGTGCAAACTGACGGACATCATTCAGCATCGTGGTGTCAAAATTATGGATAAAGGCAAATGACAACTGACGCTCTGGGTCACACCAAGCCACTGAACCGTTATAGCCCATATGCCCAAATCCTTGCTTGTTTACATCAACTTCTTCACTGTCTGTATGCTGACAAAGACTAAATAACCGATGATAACCCAAGCGCCAATCCATGTTTGCTGGCATAACAGCATCTAGCCCTGTGACTTGCGGTTTGGATAGTTGCTCAAAAGTGGCGCTATTAATAAACGTGTGTCCTTGCCATGTTCCGCCGTTGGCTAACATGGTATAGATGGTGGCCAATGCCTGAGCTGAAGCGACACCATTTGCTGCTGGAATAATGGCCTGTAGTGTCTCACGACTGTGATAATCGATTGCTTGTTTGCCAGCAGGTATGAGTGCCGCCTTATAATTTTTTAGATTAAGCTGACTGGTATTGAAGTACAAACGATTAATATGAGCCGTGTCTAGTATCGGTAAAGCGTTTTGCTCATCATCTGAACTTAGGTCTGCCGCTTTGCCATCCATTAAAGCTTGCTGCTGCCAACAAGTGTAGCTAGGCAGACTAGCATAAGTACGTAAAGTACTTTGTGTATCGGCTTTTAGCGTTGGTTTATGACGTTTATGACGCAGTTGTGAGCCAGCCTCATTTGATGCTTCGAAGTCTTTGGCGAGTCTTGCTACTTGGTTGACTTTATTCTCTGGTACACCAAAATAGCAACTATCGGCAATACCTAAAGGCTCAGTGAGATAATAGCGCAATGCCTCAGCTAAAGACATTTCAGTAACGGCTTCTATCAGACCGCCCAATACCCAACCATAGACCAGAGCACTATAAACGCTGTCATATAGCTCGCCATGGTCTGGTGCTGTGATTGGCATCGCGGCAACTTTATTGAGCATTTGATCCCAATCAAGCAAAGCTTCGCTATCCACATCGATACTCTGAATTGAGAACAAGTTGGCTTGATGTGACATCACGCTACGTAATGTAATATTCCCTTTATTCTGTGCAGAAAATGCGGGCCAATAATGGGCAATAGGTTGGTCATAATCAAGCATCTGCTGCGAAACCAATATATGTACAAGCGTCGCCAATATACCTTTACCCGTCGAAAAGTTAATCGCCAAAGTATCAGGCTGCCACGACATCTCTGGACGTGCCATCCCCACACTCGCCTGTGCAATGCATTCTCCTGCCTGATAGACAACCACGGCACCCCCTGCTGGTGCATCATCAAGCTGTAAATCGGTGAGTATTTGCTGCAAACGTTGTTGCAACGTTATATTTATCTGATGATCAAAAATCTGCGTGGTTTTATTATTATTGTCGATCATGGCTACCCTGCTCCATTTCTATAAAACAGCTAAACGGTAAAAAACTATTTAGCCCTTAATATTAAGTGTTCATATGATAAAAAATACATTATTTGCTAAGGCGTAACTGTTCAGTATCTCAATATTAGCAATTTATCTTTTCGTTTGCTTAGGGCGTGTCCTCATTTTAAAAATAACAACGCGCCTTAATAAAAAAGGCAACCTAGTGGTCGCCTCTCTGTCATGCAATGCTGCTTAATAATACGTTGTCATCTTTATGTCTTAGCGCGGTACCAACAGACGATTATGAACTTCTTGCTCAAGCTTCGTTAATCCATGACTGCGCCCACGTTCCATAGCGGTGTCCATTTTACGTCCACGTAGCCATCCTGCGCGTAGCGCCATTGCGGCACCCACTCTATTGCCTGAGCCACAATGCACTGCTGTTTTTTTGCCATGATGTTGACGCAATATGTTATCAAATGCCAATATATTAAGCTGCTTTAAGTCTGCGGCACCATTAATAGGCAGATGCTCATAGTACATGCCAGCTCGCTCGACCGCTGCGGCTTCATCAAAGCTCAATTCATCATCTGGCTGTAAGTTAATCACTAACTCAACCCCAGCTTTCGCTAAGGCAACCACTTTTTCGTCATTGAGTGCACCGCACACAATGGTAGTGTCATCAGGACGAAAATAAGGCTCAAGAATAGTACTAAGATCAACACCATTGTCTAAAACGCTATTGCCAGCATTCGATACTGTGTCAATAGCTACTGAATGATTCAGTTGATCTGGGTTTGGTACGGCGGTATGTGAAGTCATAATTATAAATTTGTTCGTTATATTTACTATGGTCAATTCCAGTTAAAATAAGTACAAAGCAACCGCGTATCGATGTATAAGCAATACTTCAAGCGAGGTTAACGCTATTACTTTTCTATCACGAATCGACCATATTGAGATATTTTTTAGTTAAATGACAGTCGTTCTACTGGCTTTTACTCATTGCCACTCTGTAATTTAACCGTACCTGCCAAATGCGGCTTGTCATTTTTAGAGCTAAATAAACCAAACTCACAGGTATCGTCTGTGTCTTTAAGTGCAGCTACCGGATCAGCGATAAGCTCTACTTCGGCTGGCAAAAAGATAGGCAGTTTAAATGACACATCAACCGTACAAGCATCCGGCAACTCGTCCATCATAGCAAGGCATTTGGCCTTTGACCACATGCCGTGAGCAATCGCTTTAGGAAAGCCAAACGCACGCGCAGATAATGGATGGAGATGAATGAGGTTAAAGTCACCTGAAACAAAAGCATAACGACGACCGATATCTTCTGGCACTTCAAAGATACTATGCACGCCTTCTGGGTTGACTGATGGCTTGACCGTTATTGGACGTGGAGTGCTTTTTTTGTCTTTGCTGCTGATTGGTTTTTTGCTGCGTGATAGATACGTCGAAGTACCTTCCCAAATCACTTTATCTTCTGACTTGACCGTCGTCACAAAATCAAACTGCTGACCCTGAGCATGGTCACGCAAATTATCAAAGGTAACTGACATAGCAACCGTTTCACGCTCACCGATAGGACGATACTGAGTCACACTATTATCGACGTGCACTAGACCCAGCATAGCAAATGGAAATGGCTCTTTGACCATCATATTCATTTGCAGCGTTTGAGACAGCACTGAAAAGTAAGTAATAGGTACTTTGCCATTATCTGCAAAACCACAAATTTTACGATAATCGTTTAAGTTACTTTGGTCAATGTGCAAATCGTCCACATAGTAAGTCGCTTGCGGCAATTGGTCTTTACTGATTTTGCCGTTATTACCAATAGGCAATAAACTTTTAACGATATTGGCATAGGTCGTATGCGCTTTCGGCAACGCATCATAATGTTTGTCTGACATAATAAATCCTAAGTGGGGCTTGAGCAAATTTTCTTGGTGTATCTAAAGATGCTATGACATTATTGGTTACAGCCTATCATTGAGCAATGCCACCAGTATTATGCCTAAATTAGGCACAATTCATAGGCGTGGTTTTAGACAATGTAAGCAACTCTCACAGCAAAAAACAATTTGGCTACTGGTTCTCTGTGTTTTTATCATAAAAAAGCCACCCTTGGGCAGCTTTATTACGATTTATAAGCAATTTTTTCGTAAGCATATGTGAGGAAAATTAAAAATAATGATTAATATCAGCTATTTATCATTATCTAAATCATCATTGACACTTACTTATAATTGACACTTACTTATAAAGTGCTATTAAGCACCCAATAAGCTTTGACCACAAACGCGAACGATGTTGCCATTTAAGCCACCAGAAGCAGGTGATGCAAACCATGCGATGGTCTCAGCCACGTCTACTGGCAAGCCGCCTTGGCTCATAGAGTTCATACGGCGACCCGCTTCACGAATAGCAAATGGAATGGCTTCTGTCATTTGCGTTTCAATAAACCCTGGAGCAACGGCGTTGATTGTCATGCCTTTGGCGTTGTCTTCTAACTGCTTGGCAGTGGCATTCACCAAACCAATCACCCCTGCTTTAGAGGTGGCATAGTTGGTTTGACCCAAGTTGCCAGCGATACCTGAAATCGATGACACACAAACGATACGTGCATTGTCTTTTAATACATCGTTGTCTAGTAAATAGCGGTTCAGCCTAGCAATACTACCTAGGTTAATATTAATAACCATGTCCCACTTTTTCTCGTCCATGTTTGCCAATGTCTTATCACGAGTGACGCCAGCATTATGGATGATTGAATCTAAGCCGCCACGCTTTTGTGCGGCTTCGGCGATTTGTTTGCCAGCGTCATCACTGGTGATGTCGACGGTCAATACTGAGCCACTAATTTCGCTAGCGACTTTTTGTAGGTCTGCTTGCTGCTGCGGTACATCAAGGCAGATAACGTGAGCGCCTTCGCGAGCCAAAACGCGAGCAATTGCTTCACCAATACCGCGGCTTGCGCCAGTTACCAGCATGGTTTTACCGCCAAGAGGCTGCGTCCAATCGACATCAACATTACTACCCTTACTAACGCGTACGACTTGTCCTGAGACATAAGCTGAACGAGCGGAGGTGAAAAAGCGTAAAGTCGAATCTAGATTTTGCTCTGCGCCGTCTTCCACATAAATAAGCTGTGCCGTAATACCGCGTTTGAACTCTTTACCGACAGACTTTACAAAGCCTTCAAGCGCACGCTGAGCCAAAGCTGTATCAATGTCAGTGATATTTTCTGGTGGGCGACCAATAATAATAACGCGACCAGACTTTTCTACACGACGAGCCACAGTATGGAAGAACTCATACACTTCTTTTAATTGATCGGCATTGCTAATATTGCTGGCATCAAACAATAAAACTTTAAATTTATCATCGCCGCCCGTATTGGCTTTTGCTTCAACGCCTGCATCAGCAAGGGCATCTTTGATATCATCACTGCTGTTTACATAAACATCAGCATGTACGTCTGACAAAATTCGCGCCACAGACTCACTGACGCTTTTATCATCGCCATTAGCACGACCAACCAATACGCTACCACGTACTAAAGGCTCACCGCTTTCGAAGCGATCAAGAGTAACAGGTAACGGTAAACCCAAATTTTTGGCCACTTTTTTGCCAATAGAAGACTGAACAAAATCACCATAACGGTCTGACATAATATAATCCCTATAACGAACGGTTAGAATAATAGTAATAAATGTGATGTGCCTATTATATAGACTCAATAACCTCATAATTACTGATATTTAGTAAATGAGTCTAAAGCTGGCCTAACTATACACTGCCATCTTAAACAAGTCCAAAAACCGATAATGTCTACAACAATCTGTAAACAACTCAGTATACAAGACGGTCACTTTTTCTGGATTTAAAAATCACCACATTGTGCTAAAATCAGACCTATAAGTTATAGAAAATGCAATTATCGATAACAATATATTATCAAATCTATCGTTATGCAACGCTAATAATCGATACTAGCCAGTCTACGAAAGTCATATTGATGTCTTTCAAAGCTGATACCGACCTTAGATAAACGTCACATAGTTTGCCAAAGATATACAGTAAGGTCGTAAAAACGTCTTATCATAAACAGTTATGCTGCGTAATAAGTGATAATATTTGCTTCTTGTTTATTTTCGATTATTGAATTTTTTAATGTAATCATTTTTATTATCATTAGTTTTACTATTGTTACCCTCTTTTCTTCTGCCCATATTTTTTAAGGATAATATTATGAGTAATAAAAACAATCACCCTGATAGCCCTGTTGTTGAAAGCACAGTGGTAAAAGCCAGTGCGTCAAAATCTACTGATAATAAATCAGACAGCGCCAAAACAGAAACGGCTGTTAAAAAAGCTAAAAGCACGACAGCTACAGACACGTCTAATAAAGAGTCTTCTAGTAATAAAGAGTCTTCTAGCACCACAGAAGCGAATGATAAATCACCAGCTTCTACTACGAAAAAGCCAGCATCTGCTGCCAAAAAAACCAGCAAAACCAAAGCCGTTGCTGGTCAAAATCGAGTGGCTATCCTAGGTGGCAACCGT
This sequence comes from Psychrobacter sp. TWR1-1-1, assembly GCF_049895865.1. Taxonomy (NCBI): domain Bacteria; kingdom Pseudomonadati; phylum Pseudomonadota; class Gammaproteobacteria; order Moraxellales; family Moraxellaceae; genus Psychrobacter; species Psychrobacter sp. TWR1-1-1. Next base: position 18,033 of record NZ_JAFCTE010000022.1, read on the forward strand.
ATTCCGTTTGCACGCTCGAACGGTTCATACGCTGACGTTAGCAACACCGACATGTTGACAGCTGCATTAGATGGCTTGATTGAACGCTATAACCTACAAGACGAAGTGTTGGGTGAAGTGGTGTCTGGTGCCGTCATGAAACTAAGCCGTGACATCAACCTAACTCGCGAAGCCACGCTTAACACAGCGCTCAACCCACATACGCCAACTTACGATATCTCACAAGCTTGCGGTACTGGCTTGCAAGCGACTTTTGCTTCTGCCAATAAAATCGCACTGGGTATTATCGATTCAGCGATTACTGGTGGCGTAGATACGACCTCTGATGCACCGATCGCGATTGGTGATGGTCTACGTAAAGTACTGATCAAACTGGGCGCGGCTAAAGACAACAAACAACGCCTAAAAGCACTAATGGGTCTAAATCCAAAAGACTTAATCGATTCGCCACAAAACGGTGAACCACGCACTGGTCTATCAATGGGCGACCATCAAGCCATCACCACTCTTGAGTGGAATATCAGCCGCGAAGCACAAGATGAGCTTGCTTTTAACAGTCATCAAAACCTAGCGCGCGCTTATGATGAAGGGTTCTTTGATGACCTTATTACTCCATACAAAGGTCTGACGCGCGATAACAACTTGCGCCCTGATACTACTTTGGAAAAACTGGCTAAATTAAAGCCTGTGTTTGGTAAAAAGAACGCCAACCCAACGATGACAGCAGCCAACTCTACCCCATTAACTGATGGTGCCTCTTGTGTCCTACTAGGAACCGATGAGTGGGCAAAAGAGCGTGGTCTTAAGCCATTGGCTTATATCGTTCATCAAGAAACGGCCGCCGTTGATTTCATTGGTAAATCTGGCACCACAGAAGGCCTATTAATGGCACCTGCTTATGCCGTACCGCGTATGCTTGAGCGTGCAGGTCTAACACTACAAGATTTCGATTTTTATGAAATCCATGAAGCCTTTGCATCACAAGTGTTATCAACACTAGCTGCTTGGGAAGATGAAAAATTCTGTGAAGAGCGTCTAGGACTAGATGCACCACTAGGCTCTATCGATCGTAGCAAGCTAAACGTGAATGGCTCGTCGTTAGCTGCGGGTCATCCATTTGCCGCAACGGGCGGTCGTATCCTAGCCACTGCAGCGAAGCTATTGGATCAAAAAGGCTCAGGTCGTGCACTAATCTCTATCTGTGCAGCTGGTGGTCAGGGCGTGACTTGTATCTTAGAGAAATAACTCTTTGACTGCTATTATTTGATTGGTATTATCAGTCAATAGTTAGCATGAATACTTTAAAGCACTCTTTAATCGATGGATTGAAGGGTGCTTTTTTATGCCCATTCACTACTCAAAACTGGATGTTAGTCACGGTCTTGCTAACAACACAATAATGAAACGTAGCCAACGCATAGCTCTATCGGTAGTTATGCTAAAGTAAGAGGATAACCAATAAAAATCATAACAACACTGATTAGGAGTTTTTTATGGGTAAGATACCTTCGTCCATCAATCCCAAATCCCTTACGCCACAAGAGCGTCAGGAACTTAGCTCACCTGAGCAACACAGTTTTATCGAACGTATGGATAAAGAGGTTTTTAATGATCAGTTGCGTCGTAAGATGCACGAAGACCTCATCGATACTTATGATGAAGAGCTAGAAAACGAGATAGATGATTATGTGCGTGACTTTCGTTTTGATGGGCGCGAAATGAGTGAGCAAGAAAGACTTGATCGGCGTATGTACTTTCAAGAGTTGGTAAGGCTACAGCGCGAGCTTATTAAGTTGCAAGACTGGGTCGTTGATCGCGGTGAGCGTATCGTCGTCATATTTGAGGGTCGTGACTCAGCGGGTAAAGGTGGCGCTATCAAGCGTATCACGCAGCGCTTAAACCCTCGTGTGTGTCGAGTGGCTGCCCTACCTGCACCGACAGAACGTGAGCAATCACAATGGTATTTTCAGCGTTATGTCGCCCACTTGCCTGCTGCTGGTGAAATTGTTCTGTTTGACCGCAGTTGGTATAACCGCGTGGGGGTTGAGCGTGTGATGGGTTTTTGTACCGATGCACAGTATGAAGAATTTTTTCAGTCGGTGCCTGAGTTTGAGCGCATGCTAGTACGCTCAGGTATTCGCTTGGTGAAGTACTGGTTTTCGATCACTGATGATGAGCAGCATTCACGCTTTATGAACCGCCCCGGGATTGTCGGAGACCTAATATTCTGAGAGAATACGACAATGAAAAGACAAACCTATACTCCTGAGATTAAAGAACGCGCCGTTCGCATGCTGATTGAAGCGGCAGG
>NZ_JAFCTE010000023.1:0-12797 GCF_049895865.1 Psychrobacter sp. TWR1-1-1
GCTCGACGCTTCAATCAGCATGCGAACGGCGCGTTCTTTAATCTCAGGAGTGTAGGTTTGTCTTTTCATTGTCGTATTCTCTCAGAATGTTGAGTCTCCGACAATCCCGGGGCGGTTCAGTCATACATTACCTCCCAACTCACATTCTTATATACATACTCAAGAGCAAACAGCCTTTTTTATATAGAGCGTAAATGACATTGCTACGCTCTTTTGATTGCTAGTTGTAGCAATCGGCACAGGGTTTACTAACAGCGCATAGCCATAAGAACGAACGATTTCAGCCTCAAAATTTTTTTCACCCATGTAAGCAATGCGATAGCCTTGTAAAAATGGTAAGCCTTGCAAATGCTATAAAGTTCCATATTCTGAAACCAATAGAGATATATTTTGCATAAAATGAGACTTTAGAAATGCAATTTTCGCTTGAGGCAATATTTTTTCACTTAAAGAATTCTTTCGTCATCTCATCCATATATTGACGCCACTCTTCTACAGTCTCGAACCCTTGTTCTTTAGCTGATTTTTTTTCATACTCCTCATGTTTTTTCCTAGCTTCCTCTAATCTCTTCTCACCTTCTTCTATTTTTATATCTAATACCTTATCAAGTTTTTCCATAGCTATGCTCACTTCCTGAGAACCCTTACTAACTAGTTTAAAACCCACTTTGATAGATTTAAATAAAGCTGCAATAATTTTTAGCATTATTGTATATCTCTATTAAATGATTGAAACCTCATCATACACTATGTGTTTCATATTTCGGGTGGTGCATCAAAAATTATACTGACGATAAAAACCAATAAGAAATCTATACTAATTTCTCTGGTTCTATAGGGCTTTCAAGGCATCAAGAGTTATTCATATTTTAATCAGCATACTTAACTGCCCCGGTATTATTGGAGACTCAACATTCTGAGAGAATACGACAATGAAAAACAGACTTATACTCCTGAGGTTAAAGAACGCGCCGTTCGCGTACTGATTGAAGCGTCGGGCGACTATCCCTCCACATGGTCAGCTATCCAAACCATAGCGTCAAAGATTAGCTGTGCACCTGAAACTCTGCGATCATGGAATAAAAAGCATATAGACCAAACCATTCCGGCATCGGTACAAGCTCAAAGCCAAGAGCAGCTTATTAAAGAGCTTGAACGAGAGAATAAAGATCTCAAACAAGCCAATGAGATTATAAGTAAGGCTACTACCTTTTTCGCCCAAGCGGAGACGAGCCGCCCACCCAAGTAATAGTCGATTTTATTGATGTTAACAAGCAGGAATATAAGATTGAGCCATTCTATAGAGTATGACTGATTGCCACGTTAACTTACTATCGTGTTAAAGACTTAGAAAGCCGTCCTGAAAAGCGCTCATTGCGCGGTCAGCATGACGACTATTATATCAGCGAGATTAAACGTATTTGGCTAGACAGCAAGTATCGTCATGGTGTACGTAAGGTTTTGGCATCAGATGAAAGCGGAAGGCACTCATGTAGCGCGCTGTACGGTAGGACGTTTAATGAGGCAGTATGACATGCAAGGCGTTTGGCGTGGTAACGTCAAAATAACGACTAAATCTCGTGATGACCAAAAGTGCGCTAAAGGCTTGGTCAATCGTAACTTTAATGCTCATCGTCCTAACGAGTTATAGGTTGCTGACTTTACCTATATCAAGACAACCAGCGGTTGGTTACATACCGCTTTTATTATTGATGTGTTTGCTCGCGCTATTGCAGGCTGGAAAGTCTCTAACCGTATGAACACGGACATGATGACGGCAGCGTTAAATCAAGCAGTAGTAGATAGGAATAATCCTAAGAATGTGATTCATCATAGTGATCGAGGGATACAGTATTTATCTATTCGCTACACCGATAAAATAACTGACTTTGGCGTTACTGCCTTTGTCGGCGCGACTGGCGACTCATATGACAATGCATTGGCTTAAACGGTCAACGGGCTATACAAGTCTGAGTTGATTGATTATTTAAAGCAGAAATGGACTGGCATTAACGATGTTGAACTGGCAACCCTTGAATCAGTAGATTGGTTCAATAAAACCCGTTTGCATAGCACGATTGGATATATGTCACCCTTTAGTTTTGAAAAGCGGTATTATGATAATTTAATCCTGTCAGGCATGGCTGCCTAACTCAAGTAAACCAGCCTCCGATATACTCGGGGCGGTTCAGGACGAGATAAAAAAGGAATTAGTCTTGTTTAAATAGAAAAACTATTGCAATACATTAGTTGGAAACAATACATCTTCAACTAATGGTAATAATGACCTATTATGGTCTATAAGTTCACCAGAACTAACTTAGTTATTAGTGCTAATCCAAGTGATTTAAACCTCAGAACACAACAAGATAACTCAATTAAATATGGATAATTCATGACCTGTAGTAATCAAGAAATAGAGAAATTACTGCCTAGACTATTATTAGATGATAATGACTCTAGGCGTGAAGCATTAGCTGACATTGATGAAAAATATATCTCTGACGCAAAAGGTATAAATGTTGATTACATATTTTATATAGAGAATTTAAAAAATACGGAGTTTTCTAAAGCTCGTTTTAGGATAGAGCCTTTATATGCTGAAATCTTTAGTGAAATAAAAAAAATGTTTGATGATGTAGAGTTATATAGCGTACAGCCCATTATAGACTTTATAAGTAAAACAGATATTCCAAAAATATCTAAGATTCTATCTGTAGAAACTCGCCAAGAGTATTTTAACTATTGCATAGGTCTGTCTGATAGGTATGTACCTATTATACCTTTAGATATAAGTCATAAATTACACTCTACTAATGAGAAATCATTGCTTTTAGAGCAAGTGTATTTAGATGAAAAAAACAAGATAGGCCTCGATACTTCAACCCAATCAGAAAAGTCAGAAAAAACTGACTCTCTGCAAAAGAAATATTTAAATAATAAAACAGAGCTAAAGAAAGAACTTTGTAACTATATTATGCTGTGGATACATGCTTACAGATTTTTAAAGGCACGACAGCAGCTTCTGTCTACAAATAAGAATGTGGTTGCCTTCTCACATCGGTATCAGGGATGGTCAAAGCCAAGGCAGAAAATAAACGAAGTATTAGAGATCGAATTTAAAAGCAATTTCGGCTATGGTAATTCTAGCTATTTCTATCTCATTTTAGTGTATAGAGGCGTTCAGATATATCCTTTTATGGACTGGATAAACTACAAGTATGCTGAAGCTTCTGAAATGGAAGGTTACTCTGAAAGATTCCATAAAAAGAAAATATATGAAAGGGTCTTTAAAGGTAAGAAGGTGTCTACAAAGGAGGTTGTAATTGAACAGTCTTATTGGGAAGATGCCTTCGATAGCTTAGTAAAAGCTTGTAATATATGTGAAAGAAGCCCTGAAGAATTCATAGATACTTATATTGTTATTGCGTTAAAAAAATTGATAAGTAATCTAGAAGAAATTATTGATGAAGATGATAGGATTCTAGACAAAGCTTATAGGGATTTTGATTTTAAGATTGCTACATTTGACGCTATTGAAGGGCAGATGAAACAGGCGAAGTCAATGAATGTTAAAGGCTCCATGATCAGCAAAACACTAGACTTTATTGGTGATATAACTAAATTAGAAGAGGTTGCTAAGGTTAGTAGTTATATTGATGATATTGAGTCTTTGAATAAAAGAATCCTGCCAATGCTTGAAAAATCCATACTTTCTTATAAGGAGGTAATGGATTATTTAGAAGAGCGGTACAAGAACTTTGAAAAAGAAATTATTGATATCTGGAAAAACCAAGGTCTTGAAGGGTTGACGCAAAAGAATAAGGCTCAGAGTCTATCTGTAGAAGAAAGTATTCTTTTTCAAAAACTACAAGACAAACATAGCAAGATATCGAAATTAAAAGGAGAGGCGCAAGAGGATTTAGGCAATGGTCGTAGACTACTAAAGTCAATAGAGCGATATATTATTAATATAAAGACCTACTTCAACACTAATAAGTAGTGCAAGACAGAGAGTCAATTCGATATAGTTAGGTAACTCTTTAGTGTCAATTCCTGCAGAGTCAATACTTTCAATTAAACGCTTTAGATTGGCATTCGTAATATAAATATTCGCCCCATGAAAGGTAAAGGTTTTTATAATACTAGCACTTAATTTGAAATAGCACTCTATACCTAATGGTTTCTCAAATTATTTAATCACTCTAAAAGTCAAATTAAATCGTGACTTATTAATCTTCTTTCGCTTGGGGACCGCATGTTGCCAGAAACTTTGTAATTCACCAGACATTATTAGCAATGTGCCATGAGCGAGAGGTATGGTTAATTTTAAATCACAATTTGTATTATTTCGAATCTGAAAATCACGGGTTGCACCGAAGTTGACAGAGCCTATTACTGGGTTTATACCAAGCTCTTTTTCATCATCAGCGTGCCAATTTAAATAATCGTCTCCGTTACGATACCAATTCAGCAAAACACTATTAAAATGAACACCTGCAACTTCTTCTACTTTTTCTTTGATATAAGTTAACCCCTTATTCCAAGAGTTGGGCTCCTGATTTATACCTGAATAGCTGTAAGACTTACCCTCATCACCATACCATGCTGTCAATCGAGGTATGGGTTTGCGCCCGTACAGATTGATATATTCTTGTTGCCATGCAATATTATCGAATATCAGTTGTTCAAACTCTTTGGTAGGAATAGATTTCCAGTCGCTCTCTATAGAGTAGTGACTGTTATTTTCCAAAAAATACTCAACACTTCGGTTACTGATTTTTTCGTCAAAAAAATTAGGTGCGAAAAATAACTTACCATTAGGCACTAAAATATCAAAACCCTTTAGTCTTGGATTCCACTGATAAGAACAGCCTGCAATATCATCAGGGAACTTAAAAGGTAAAATGTGCTTATCGGTGTCAAATAAGTCCATAAGGTTCTCTCTTAATAAGTTGTTATACAAGCAAACATAGCTGTGTAACTCTTATTGTTGCGTTGAGTCTTAAAAGTGTTTAAAGCCATATGAGTGGCTATTTTTCTTACTTTTCTAGGTTCTTTTGGGTCTGTTTTTAAAACAAGACATATTTCATCCGTTGGATCATCAACATGTACGTGCTTATTAACAATATACTTATAGAGCTTTAATATATTTTGTTGATCATTCATCTCGTCCACTTCGTGACTTACGACATGAATATAGTGCGTGCCAATCGTTGAAGTAATGGTTTCAAAAAACTCCACAAGATTAAAGTTATCAGTAAGGGGTATGTCTAAAATCTGTGAAAATATATGAATTGTTACTTTGTTGGCGTCAAATGATAAATCGTCATTATCCAACTCTTCTAACTTTTTATGGATAGTCCGGATAGTGGCATCTGGAAACTTTAACTGTGCAATCGCTTGCGCTCGGTTCAAAGCAATCTGTGACGGCTCAATAAGAATGACAGACTTGAGATAGTCTTGCCATGTTTTGTCATCGTCATGACTCCATCTACAGACTAGGTTCAAAAAGGATAACCCTTGCCCGCAACCATAGTCAATAATTGTGGTATCGCCATCAATCATACTAAACTCAAACTGTTTCTCCCATTGCTCATTACCCATTTTGCCATAAGAATACAAGTATTGGTCTAATTGGTCAGTATCATCGAAAATACCTCTACCTCTACTCAGTGCTTCTGGTCCATATTCATAAGGTTGGCGTTTGTATTTTTCTCTAAGTGTTTCATGGGTTAAGTTATCCGCGGTTAATGTGCCACTATTAATGGCTTCAATGACTTTATCGGTCATAAGGTATCCTATTCAAAATATCTGTAGAGATGGGTGGTTTATTTTCTAATAATGAAACTGAACTCAACCTCAAGGTCTATAGCGACCTTTTTTTTAACACTTCAACATAACTTCCTACAACTAAAGCTTCTATTTCATTATGAGGTTCATGAGCCTTATATTTCTTATGAAGCACTTGCTAATCAGCTGTATACTTCGACAATCTTTAAGCAAATACTCTGCTAAATATACAGATAAATCACTAGTAAACATATTTATGACTGCTTCTTTGGTAACTATACTAATCGTATCTATCATAAACGCAATTTCAATAGATGTCCTTACTAAAACGCTTCGACTTTATCCGAAGCTATTTTTATGAAGTTTTTAATATTTACACTCAAGGCCTGCATATATGTATAAATTATTATTTTCTCTAAATTAGTTGACTAAAATCCTCATATTGGCGAGGATAACATATAGAAATAGCCATGCATCGCTTGATGACAGCTAAATTGAATTAGGCGGGTAAGCTTATGAGCAACAAAGAACAGAAAGCCTTTAGTTTACGTCAACAACGTTTTTCCTATCCATCTTCTCATGCCGCTAAACGTATCTTTCAGCGTACATCTATAGATAGTTTAGAGTTAATGAGACTGCTTGATAATGGAGCATGTGTGAACATCGGGCAAATTGCAGGTTCATCTCGTCGGCATTTACTATTTTTTAGTCCAAAAGATAAATTCTGCTATGTAGCAATTCAAGATGAACGTTCTGGTAAAATAATTACGATCCTACCTCCTGCTTATCATAAAAACTCAGCATGGAAAATCACTACTGAGCAATGCCTATTAGCTAAAGAACGCTATGAACGATACTCAGAAATGGCTTTAGTAAAAAAGTCTATGAAAAAAGCAGAGAATAATACACCTCCATTTGACAAAGAAAGCCAACCATCAACTCACTATCGTACAGTAACTACAACTAAACGTGACTATAAAATATGGGTGCAAGCACTTTATATTAGTGAACACCTAATAACTAAACGCAAAACCTTATTTAAAACATCGATAGATTTTTATTTAGATGATTTTGAAATAAATATTAAAAATCTCCTAAAAAACCCAGTACTGTACGAAAAAATTGATAATGGCATTAAAAGTAAAAGACTTTTTCAGGAAACTATTTATGCCTTGTGTTTTCGAAAGAAGAAAGACAACTCAGTATTCTATATTGTAAAACTGCGCAGTGAATACGAAGCCATAACTCATGCAAAGAAACATAACAACCACATCCAACATATGAGACAAGTTTTATCTTCTTACTCTAGTTCTTATTTAGCTTTATCCACTCCAGCCTCTATGAAGTTACCACGCTTGTGCTGGGAGCCTTTTTAAATTAGATATATTAACCGTTAAATCCTTGATAGCTTCTAATATAAAACCTTACTTCGACTGTACCCCTACCCTAATTACTGAGCATGCATCCTGCAACATTATCAGATAATGGATTATAAAGTGAAACTAAAACAATACTCACTCAATTATATCTCAGAGCAGTTTATTACTTACCATGACGAGTTTAAGCAACTTTACATTCTAACTTATGAGATCTTATCAAAATTAGAAGATGGTTTTCTTGAGATAGAGATTGAAAGAGCACTAGCAGCTACTACATTTGTTACAATCATAGACAAAAAATTCATCTTTTTAAACAACTATATTTTAGCAATCTTTTGTAAGAGACACATACAGCAAGCTACAGATAAGCAAGTATATTTTATCTACGTTAACAACAACGAATGCCTTGAACTTCATAGGCTGGAAACTATTTTTTATGAACTTATTAACTTTCTCAATAGAGCCATTCGTAGCCAAGAAGATTTAAATTATTATGAAGTACATCAAGATTTAATCAAGATTTTGACCAAAGAACAATGTCAGCTTTTGTTTAATCTCAATAGCTACTCTATCTTGCTATTTTGCAGACACATGAATATCCATAAAAAGACATACGATAACGCACGGAAGAATTCAAAAAATAGCGAGAAACATAATGGCTGATGATGGTAATCAAATCGTTCTATTGACGGATACACAGCTTATTAAACAAGTTGATTTTTTAAGTATTGAAGATGGATGTAACTACACTGAGAACTGGGTAGCCTCATTAAAGGAAATTGCCACTTCAATTAATTTCAGCATTCAACAACGATCGCCACCTTCAATAGAGCAATTGATAGCTATAAAAAATGGTTTGCTTTTTCAAGAAGAAGTCAGTAAAAAGACGCTTAACGCATTACCTCCGATTCTACAACCACTTTTCTTGCTAGCTAACTTAACCCGTGATGAGCACAAAGAAATAATATGGTTATGCATATCCATTCACACGTATTTGTTATTATCACATCACAAAAAAGTAAAGACGCATTTAACGAATATAATTAACCGATTCAAATTACCCGTATTTTCTAAAGCTAAGAATAACCGATGGATTTGGAGCATATTACCAAAACTTGACGATTTAGAAGAGTTATCAAATACAGTAGACTTCATCTATTTATTCTTTGTAGAACAATTGAGAATAGTAGCGTACGAACAACAAGTACGAAAAGAGCTGCTAACAAACACTGAGGAAAGTGACTCAACCATCAAATTCCGCAGTAAAAAATTTAAGCAGCTTGACGCGATTGTTAAATGCTTTGAGCAAGCCTACTATCCTAATAAAAAAATCACTCGCCAGCGCAAAAAGAAAAATAGATATGTGGATCCTTTTAAAGGAGAGATTACCGAACAGTTAGCTAGTTTTGTAGACGGTTCAACCTGGGTAAAAAATAGTTACTGGAATCTGAGTAGATACGATATTGAAAACGAAGCTCCACATTTATACTATCAATATCCTTCAATACCAAATTTTGATGATGAAGTGTATTCACCAAACTCAACAAAACCTAGAAATATTGAAGAATATATCGATACTTTAGAACGTCCACTAATTGTCAGTTTAGATTTGCCTGATAAGAAAATTCGTTACATGCAACCGTTACATAGGATAGAAAAAAACGTTCATCATAGCTATATTAGTCAGAGAGAATTAGAGCTTAACTCTAATGTCCGAACGCTTTCTGTGGCAGGCTTAAAGCAAGTTTTTGGCAGATTAGCGATAGATTCACATCGATACGACTATAAATATAATAAAGCCTCTTTAATCTTACTCCTATCAATGATGACAGCGGTTCCTGTAGAGTTTTTAATGACAACTGGTTTCATTTCAGATTCTGGGTTATTCACCGTTTTCGAAGATACTGCATATTTGCAGTATCAGCTACAAATCACTGATCGTAAGCAGGAGTATGATGCAAGTATCCACGAAAACCAAGAAAGTATCATCCGTCTACCTATGCCATCGGGATTAATAAAACTCCTTTCTGATAAAAGAAACTTACCAAGCAAGGAGGATATCTCAGACTATATTCGGGCTATAAAGGAAGAGGTAGACTTACCCTATCTATCAATAGTACGGATTGAAACCGCTTTACATATCATCTTACACAGATATATTCAGGGTAGTAATCAACATATTGCCGATCTGATTTGTCGAATACCAGCATCTCTTGCGCCCTCTACCTACTACAGCAGCCATAGTAACGATTTTCTTGTTAATCATTATCGTCAAGCGATAGAGCTGCTTAACTATGATAATCAATTAGACGATAGTTTTATTAGCCCGCTAAGTACCCAAATAGACTTCACTACAGGCTCTGGATTTGCCCTGACATTAGAGTACGTCAATATGTTTTTACAGAACCTATTGGTATGGGTTGATGATAGCGTTAATAAAGAGGAACACTTTAATAGGTATAGCGCTCTTGTTTGGATCCAGTTTTGTCTGTTAACCGGTACTCGTCCAAATAATGGACTGACTAATGTTAAAGATATTGACTTAGAGGTAGGTTGGTATGAAGTTGCAGATAAACCTAACAAGGCTGTCAAAAACCATCGACTAATCCCGTTGTGCCCTACTCTTTTGGCAATTTTAAAAAAGTACCAATTATTTCTTGTCGATTATCAGCCTTATGCGACTGCCAAGGTAGATAAAATGATTCATCAGATCAAACAAGAACAAGATGAGTTAACCCTACTGAATATACTATCAGATAGTTACGATAAACTTATTCAAATTAAGCGAAGTCATATCTCAAAATTGCTAGCAGACTACATGCCTTTTGAGGACTCTTATTGGACACGGCACTTCTTACGTACCCAACTTGAACAACTTAACGTCTCAATGATATTGATCAACACAGTGATTGGTCATGAAAAAAACCGACAAGAAGCATTGGGGCAATTTTCATCAGTAAACAAGCAACAAATTTGGCAAGTGCGTGATACCTTTGAAGAAATCGCACAACAAATGAATTTAAGAATGTGATAGCAAATGAAACCAATAGAAAATAAATCAAATAACAACAGCCATAAGCCGCGCAAAGAATTAACAAAGTCGCAGCAAACTCAGAAATCTAAACGGAAGAAAAAAAGTAAGGCTCGTGAGGTAAGAAAACAGCCTATTAACCCTTCAATCAGAAATAAAGATATTTTTCCACCTAAAATCATTGCTGGGTTTACCAATCGAAAAGGCGATAAATACATATTGAGCGTAAACCAAAAGGACGTATCAAAACGTATCTATCAAAAATATGAATTGCTAAGTATATTTCAAGCTCTATGGGACGTTATCCAAAAACAAGCATTCCAAGACTTTCAAAACCTAGTCGATCAAACAGATGTAGATAAAAGATTTTTCGACTACAAGATCCTCTCAACAAAGAAATACCAAAAAATCTACCTAGAGAAACACCCTACGCCAATTGATGGTAATAAGCTAAAACAATGGGAAGTAGATTATGCTGATTATTTAGAACAATTAGCATTAATGACATACCCAATTGATGAGCAATATTTTGAAAGTTTTTTAAAACAAGCAAAAAAACTGATACATCTAGTCTGTTCTAAAATTTATACTTCAATGGCTCAATTTCGCTACGCTTGGGAGGTTTTGACTAAATTTGTCAGCTACTACAACACGTTTTATATGCAGTCAGAGTATCACTACCCTTTACCTAGCGAGCCTGTTCTAGTAAAGGAAAACCCACTATCAATTGATGAAAACTGGGTAAAAAATGGCAAGATTTTTAATAAAATAACTAAAGCGGTAATGGCAGACTGGGCGGCGGCAAGTAAAAATCAAGACCAGTCCTTAGCGTCGCTTGTATTCTCACTAATAGCTTTTGGCGGGATTAATGATAAAGAATTACTGGCTGCTTTAGTCAATACTCTGTTAGATCAACCAGTCTTAACTGCCTTCAACGATCATCATGTGATTGTTTCTGTGCGTTACCCTACAACAAATTATGGCAACGAAAGAATAGAGTCTCCTAATGTAAAAAAGAGTTCTTTATACATTACTCAGCAAATCTCTCTAGACATCATTAGCCAATGCTGGTTGTACCGGTGTAGAAAATTTAACGAACCTTCCCTGTTTAGGACAAGCACGGATATTGAAAGGTCACTAAGGAGCTATCTAAATAAGGTTTTGCAAGTACCTAAAAACAAGATCCCTTCTCTATCATGGTTGCTAAATTATGCGAGTTATCACTGGGAAATGATGCCCAATGTTTTTGTTGATCAGGCCTTAATTGGAGTTGCACAAGGCAAGCGTAAAACCACAGGTCTACTCACAGATGATTTTTCCACCCTAATAAATAAAGAGTATAAAACTAACAAACCATCTTTATCAGTCGAGGTGCCTCTATCCAAAGTCAGTAAAAATACCGTAAGGTATTCTGAGTTGGCCGAAGTCCGTAAGATAGATATCGTTAAACGTATCTATAAAGAATTAGACAGTCATTACAACACTCGTCAGCAAAAAGAAAAAATTAAAGACAACGAGTATGATATCAACCAATCTTTAACGAACATGTTAAATGAAGAGCGTGACATTGCTGAAAAGATTTTAATTCAGTTTGTGCTGTCTAGATGTAACGCAAAGCCACGCCCTAAAAAAGAGACCATTCAGGGCTATTTGAGCTCGGTAGCTTATGAATGGCTTTATTTCCTATTGGGACAGCCTTTAAATACTTACAGTAGTGAGGACTTTGAAGAATGCTACGAAGAGATTTTGGAGCATAAAGCTGTCTATCGTAATAACAAAGACATTCAATACTCAGCAAAGTTGCTGCAGCGTCTACATGACATAGGGGTTAAGCACTATCATTTCCCTAAAGTAAGTATTAAAGAAGCTCAAACACAAAGAGTAGTACGTAGCGAGTGGATTTCACCAATAGAGTATCAAGCAATCCTGTTAAACATACCAAAAGTTATTGATCCTCTCGAAGCAGATATGTACAAACTGTTGTTTGTTTTAGCATACCGTACAGGTATGCGGAAAAAGGAATTGCTTGGATTGAGGTATGCAGATATTGAAGGATTTGCGCTTGGTGAACCGTCATTAGTAGTTCGTCCAAACATCTACCGCAGTACAAAAACTCAAGGTAGTATCCGCCGAGTAGCTGCCTTTTCATTACTATCTGATGAGGAACTGAATTTTTTTAATCGATACGTACAACTGAATGAGCTCAACAAAACAGATTATATATTTAGTCCCTCATTTGACAAATACCCAATTGATGATGCAGAACCTCTTGCAGTACTGAGAAGAATATTGAGCTTATTCGAAGAAGCTAAAGATCATACATTTCATGCGTTTAGGCATACAGCAATTACCAATTTTTCTCTTATTTTGAATGCTGACAATCAACTTGCGAAAACATTGACTGGTTATAGCGCTCAACATATTGCAAAGATAAAAACTGGGCTGTTAGGAGTTAATCACGATGCTCAAGATAAATGTGAACCGCCCCGACTTTATCGGAGGCTTATTTACTTGAGTCAGGCAGCAACACCTGACAGGATTAAATTATCATAATACTGCTTTTCAAACTCAAAAGGTGACACATAACCAATCGT
>NZ_JAFCTE010000024.1:0-12235 GCF_049895865.1 Psychrobacter sp. TWR1-1-1
TAAGGATATTAACGATTTGATTATCAGTAAAGCGTGTCTTTTTCATAGGATTCTCCTGCTGGTATATTTTAGCAGTTAATCTCTATTTCTAAGTGTTCTTATTTATTGGGGGGATTACCCTCGTTTTGATACGTTGTTAGTTGTGTAAGGATTTCAGCAATTTCAGGTGCCATACAAAAGAACCCTTGCCAGATACTACGAATATTTTTGTAGTCACAGTTAGGAAAAAAGCTCTTTATATCTTCTGATATGACAATAGATTTGTTGCAATGGAAAGCAGCATGAGTCCTACAACTGCGAGGGTTTAAGAGATCAGCGACTCCACCCTGCATATAGATGGGGTAAAAAACTTTTTTAAGTAACTTATCTAGGATTCTTTGATGAATGGCTTTTAGTCTAGGTTTTGCATTATGGGTATGTCGGACTTCACCATTAGGCTTGGTTATTTTTTTCCCTGGACACCAATATCTATCTTTATTAGCCAGAATATATTCTAGATCTTCCACTGTAACTTCTAATAGCTTAGCAAGTGAACTAATATTTGCAATTGGTGTAACCTGCGGTCGAGGGTGAAAGCCCATTGTTTAAGCTTCAATCATCGAATAAATTGTTTTGGTTAGAGATTCAATTTGCGTGTCTGTAATTTCCGAGATGGATTCTTGCTTAGCCGCTAAAAATACGAGGATACTTACTGGTATCTGTAAAGCATCAGCAATTGACTCTAGATTGGATAGGGTTGGTTGGCGTTTGTCTTTCTCTATTAATGATAAGTATGATTCAGAAACATCTGCTAAAGCACTTACTTGTAACTGCGTCATATTTCTCAATTTTCGACATTTTTTTATAACACTGCCGATTTTCATATTTTCAACCTTATAAGAGTGGTAAGGCTTGCTGTACTACTCTAGAAACTTTCTAAAAAGCTGAATAAGCTCAATAATACTGGGGAAGTAAATAAGTAAATCACCGAGCGTTTTTAAACCTATGGCCTTATAGTCTGCTTCTTTGGAAGCTGAGTTCTCTATTACTAAATCAAGATTCTCTATTGCTTCTTCAATTTTACGAGTAACACTGGGTTCTAATGTATCATGCGTAGTTGTTTGGATCTCAGCAAGCTGAGCCCGCAACTGTTCTAAAAGTTTTATATCATTCATATTATTTACGACGCTTTCTGACGGCACGGATTGTACCAGTCGACAACACAATCGAACCCGAGAGAAATAACATTAGAACGCCACAAGCCTTATACTGTGGCGAAGCCTCAGTCGAAATACTAAACGAATGACAAGTTGCGTAAGGCCAAACGAGGTAGTACAGAGGTCGAGGTCTTCGGGTGTTGCAGCTATAAAAATAGCGGCTAAAATCAGCCAGTTACAAGGTTCAATTAATAAATGATATCTTCTAAAACGCATCTAGACGGATCGTCTATTCTGAGTTGTTAGGTTACTACAAAACATTACTCTGAGTCAAGTTTTAGATCCGCCTATTAAACTCTAGTATTCAAGATATTCTCTAACTGGACGTTTCTTAAACTGTGAAGCATCTTTTTTGAGGCGATTAATCATCTCAAATTCCCACGCTTTGGGATCTTGACCTGCTGGACTGGTAGAGCTTACTAAATGATTGTAATCTGCCATAAAGCTAGGGTTACGAGCAATACGTCCTAGTTGCTTATCGTTAAGTCCTTCAATAGTAGTCCTATTTTCATTATTAGAAATTTTAGTACCAGTTTTTTCTTTATTTTTTTTCACTTTAAACTTGAATGTAAATCCTGTAATGACGCGGCCTTGTTTGTGTTGTTCATATTCAGAAGTAATATCAGTATGTTCATTTATTTGAGTTATCGCCAGATCTAAAACCCGTCTTTTGAAGGCTTCTATCCGTTGGTATTCGTCCACCAATCCTAGCTTTTCGCGCAATTCTACAAGCGATATCTGACTGGTTGTACCTACTGACCTCCATTGAATTATCAACTCATACAGCCTTATTGCGTACTCACTCTGCAATCCTACGACCTGCTTCAACTCATATTCTGTGTAACGTGCTTCAAGCCTGGTAATCAAAGGAATTACATCACTTGCAAATACTAATTCGACACAGCCTAAGTCGTCAATATAGCCGATCTTATCCACCCAACGGCTTTTATAATTACCTATCTTTCCCGAACGTTCATCCACCTTACTATAAGCAAAACCTGCCTCATACAATCCTTCTACTGCCCTTTTCATAGCTTCATACGATGTATGCTTTTCCACATTAAATTGTTTAGCGTAGCTTTGCGCATAAATTCGCAATAATCCACCTGCTTCTATTAATGTTTTTTGTTCCCTTGCCTCGATAATGGCTAAAAATATTAAGCGTTGTTCAACTACTCCTAAGCTATAACTCGCACCAATCAAGGAATTATCCTTAGTAACTAATTGTTTAGACATTTCCATATTCCAACCCATTTTTAACAACTATAATCCAACAATGCTATTAAAGCAACAACTCAAAAAATAAGTTGCTTTATGGGTCGTAAAACGTTGCTTTATGGGTCGTAAAACGTTGCTTTATGGGTCGTAAAACGTTGCTTTATGGGTCGTAAAACGTTGCTTTATAGAAGGCGAAACCCTTTTATGAAAAGCGTTTCAGAGGATGTAAAAGCTTTTAAAAGTATTTAAAAACATTAAAAACCTTTTTGGTTATTAATAATTAGAGTGACAAAAGAAAAGGCTAGTAAAGATAGCAATGAATTCAATATCAGTAATTTCAAATAATTTAAAAAGAAAGCTCAAAGCTTTAGTTAAATAGGGATAAAAGCATCCTATTAAGCTCCCTATAAGGTTCTAAGTATCGTTTGGTATAGTTGCTAGGTAAAATTTTTCCAACCCCCTTAGACGACCTTTATGAGCTTACCCAGTTCCATGATTGTTCATATCAACTAAAATCTTCGGAAGATTATTAGAATCTCAGTAGTTTTTATTACTGTGCCACCAAGGATCAACCTCTTATCACTGAATTGTTTCTCAAAAAAAGCCCTAGTATCAGCTGATACTAGGGCAATACAAAATTTTATTTTTTAATCCAAACTATTGTATGCTTTTATTCCTGCTTTATCGACTAATCTTTGAGAATTGGAGACCTTATTAGGTGCTGCCACCTCCCTTAATATCAATAACGATTCTAGCACTATCGGCATCAAAGCCTTGACCATATCATTCTGATTTGATGTGTTCTCTACCGATTTTGATCCTTTATCATCCGACTGCAATAAGTGCAGAATCTCACTAATATCTCCTTTCATAAACTTAAGATCTTCAAGGAAACTATTAGTATCTGATTCCAATTTTTTCTTTAAGTAGACACCAGGAGATTGCCCTTCCTTTGCTGCTATTGCTTCTAGTTTTAAGTAGACTTCAGATTTTAATCTAAATGATACGGTAGGGGTGTACATAATTATCCTTGTTTGCAAATTGTAGACAGTAATATATCATAAAAATCAGTTGCTTAAATTCATTTTGTTTGCACCTTGCATGCAGAAAAAATCGTCTTAAATCAGGTAAGTTGCTGATTTAAGACGATTTTTTTCATCCCGAGAGGGTGCGTAAGGTGTAGTCATTAAATTGGATAATTTAATGACCAAAAAGCAGGTAGAAAAATCGGTTATTTTCTACCTGTCGTAAGCCTTTTTAGCTAAAAAGGCTTATAAGAGCGTTACGTTAGTAAATCGTTAGCTAGATATGAGCAATTTATGAGCAATTGCTGTATGATTGATTGAAAGTTAGCAAATCGTTAGCAAATCGTTAGCAAAAGGGTAGTAAATCGTTAGTTAAATATGAGCAATTTATGAGCGTTTTTATAATTGAGATAATTGGCTTCAAGAATATAGGGAGATAGAAATTTATGGCTAAGAGAACAAAATTTTCCAAGTTTCGTGATCTTTATGAGGTGATCGAAGAGCTGGCTGTTTCATATACCTATGAAGGCGTGGTTGAGATATTAGCTGAGCGTCATGACCTCATTCTAACGACTGGCACACTGACTAATTATCTCTATCGCTATAGAAAAGAATCAAAGGAATTATCTGTCGCTACAGATAATTCTAGCAGTAATGTAGAGGTTGAGCCTGAGGTAAGAAAACAAGTTTTTGTTGACTTATATTCTAGTGACCCAATCCAAGAAAGCAATACAGATGCTAGGGATGAGCCATATGTACAGCCCACGCATGAAGAATTAGATACGGCTATGAAGAGATTTGAAGCGAAGCTAGCAAATAAAAGAAATAGATCTCTTCTTGATAGTTAAGTTATTGATAGTAAATAAATAAAAATTCCATAAAGGGACATTTTCCGAGTGTAAAAAGGAGCAATCTATGAGTATTGAAGGTATATCAGTAGCAAGTAACCATTTCATGATGTTTGAAGAGGCACAACGAGAATACTACCGTCAAATGGGTCGTCTTAACACCTTTGGTTTAGAAAACGAAGCTCATAGCGATAGCATACGTAAAAAGATGTTTGAGCTAAAAGATGAGGAACGTTTACTAAGAGAATATAGCGCGAGCGAACTCTACGCCATACAAAAACAGCTAGAACAGAAAATTGATGATTTTCTAGGTGGATTGGATGAGTAGCACATGACTATCACTTTTCGTGAAAGACTAAAGCCCTAAGATTGTTGAATTGACGGTACTTATCGCTTATATTAAGGATACATGAATAAGCTATAAGTAATGCTATGAGCACAACCAATTATAATATTCGTTTGGATCAAGAGTTAAAAGATAAGGCGTTTTCGGTGCTTGAGGGCTATGGTTTAACGCCTTCGCAAGCCATTAAGCTGTTTTTGCATCAGGTAGCAGAAACCAATAGCATACCGCTGTCCTTTGATTATCAGACAATGCCTAGCACCAATACGCTTGAAGACGGTGATCAATGATTGAGTTTGAATGGGATGAACAGAAAAATAGCAGTAATCAACGCAAACATGGCTTATCCTTTGAAGAAGCAGCTCGGGTATTTTTTGATCCTTTGTGTTTGCGTCAGCAAGACCGCTATGAAAATGGTGAAGAACGGTGGCAAGCGCTTGGCGCTGTGAATGGGGTGGCGGTATTGCTGGTCGCTCATACTCAAAGAGATAGTGAGGGCGGCGAGGTTATTCGTATCATATCAGCACGACGCGCCACTAAGGCTGAAAGGAGGTTTTATGAACAAGGTTAGCTATAAAGCAAATGAATTGCCGTCTTTAAGCGCTGAGCAAGAAGCCAACTTGCAACGATTGGCTACGCTTTCGGATCATGACATTGATTTGTCTGATATTCCTGAAGTTACCGATTGGTCGAGCGCGACTCGTGGTAGTGTGGTGGCGGATGATCCTATGGTAGGTGCTAGTATCGTGAGTCCTAGTATCATTGCAAGATTCCAGGATAAGGCGAAAAAGACAGGTGGTAACTACCAAGACATGATTAACGATGCGCTAGAAGAGTATTTATTGGATCATTAGTCGGTAAGCTTACAACGTTTAAAACTCCCACCACCGTTTTTTCTTCTTAGCCGTCGCGACGACTGAATCGTCTTTTTTTTCTTGCTCTTGTGCAAGTGGCGGCTCATCGCTCATTTCAGCTTGCTTAAACTCTAACAGTCTCACTTGTGCGAAATCTTGGATACTGGCGTTGGCTTTATCCAGTGTTTTGTTCAATTGTCCTATCTACTGCTGATAATTTTCAATTAACTTTTTTTGATCGTTTACCTGTTGGCTGAGATGTTCATTCTTGAGCTTTTCAAGCGCTAATTGGTGTTCAATGTCCGTATTGTACTGAACACTTTGACTGTTCAGAGGTGTACTTTGGACAGTGTTCACTGAACGTTCAGTACGTTTTTTAGAAATTGGCTCACCAAACACGCGCAACATTTCTGAAACGTCTATTTTCTTATCTGCCGTTCTAGAAAGCTCACCATCATTGACTTTCTGATAGATCGTCGTTCTTGATACACCCCACTCTTTTGCTGCTTTCGTCACGGATATGTTCATTGTTCACCTAGTGTTCAAGTACGTTTTTAGTGTCTGTACAGTGCAACTGTTCAGAACGTTCAGTGAACAACTATGGCACTAACCTGTCTATCAGGCAAATTATAAATAAACTGCTGTGTAAATCAGACTGTTAGTTATATAGCACTCACTTTATTGAACAAATATAGGGTATTATTAATGCTTGAAAGCAGTGTTTTGGATATCAAAAAAAGTAGGTTTTATGAAAAAAGTTATTCTAAGTATGGCGTTATCTCTCTTTGGCTTATCTGCTCAGGCAGCAGTTATTGTCACTGATAGAAACTAAAAGGACTGAGTCCTGTGCAGTACAGGACTCAGTCCTTGGGGTAAACTAAACCGTCCAATATTTGGGGGTCAGTTCATCCTAATTAGGCTTTTTATTTGTCTTCATAATTAGAGCTGTAAGATTTATTTAATATTATCACCCCAAGTGATAATAGGCTTAGCTAGACGGTAATTTGCTGCTGCATTCTTAGCCCCAATAGTACTAGCGATAAAGGTTAAAAGGGCACTAATCAGCCAAAATAATCCAGTATACAGAGCCGTTTTACGTGCGACGTCTTCTGCTTGCTGCATTCTTTGCTCAGCCATTTGTTTGGCTTCTGCAATATATTGTTCAGTTTTGACCTTATACTCATTAAATGATTGTTGAACCTCAGTACGCACTTCTAGCGCTTGCGTTTGAGTTAAACCCTGCTGCTGCAAACGTGTGATAATTTCAGGGCCTTTTAACGTCTCTTCAATAGATGCCATACGCTCTTTTGCATAAACGTCAATATTGCGCCATGTATTTAGGTCAGTAAAGTCCATGTTATTAACCTGTGTCTTGGTCTGATCGAACATATCCTTAATAACATTACTGACGGCAGCAATCTGTTGTTGATTCAAGTTCTGCGTATTTTTTGCAACCATCGCTTGTACGTCTTCTTTACTAATATCACCTGATACACGTTGATAAACTTCTTCTGCTTTTTGTTGTACGCTGTTGCTTTGTGATGCCGCCCCAGCAGCTGTTGCACCAACAGTGGCGGTCGTTGCTGCTGTTTTAGCCACAGTGCTTACTGTAGAGCCTACAACATTACCTGCCATTGATAAGATACTAGTAGCACTACTCATCGCGAAAAATGTGGTGAGTAATATAATTAAAGCTCCTGTAAGCATGCCTGTTAAAGTGGCGTCTTTTGGATCAATATCCGTGCCATCGCCAAATAGCGCTTCAGGTGCAGAGTACTTAATCGCGAAGTACCCAGCTACATAGGCACTAACTAAAGCAGTAATGGCCGCATAGATACCCCCAGCAATACTACTGCCTTTCAAATCAAAAGGTAATAATGAGCTCAGAACTAATGCAAGCGCAATCATCGCCATAACCACTATCAGTCCCATGACAAGACCGGCGACTACACCGCGCCACGACGGACGACGTTGAGGGAAATAAGAGGGGGTCATATTTACTCCTTATAAAGTTTTACTTTTATTTTATATTAATAATATGCCATATGAACAAATCCTTTAAATACATACTAACTGTAAGTTTTTGAAAGTTATATAGCTATTGAGTAGCCAAAAAGGGGCTTTTTAGCTGAATCAATAAATAAGAGAATATAGAGTTGTAAATATGAGTTCTTAAGATATACCTATATCTAACCAATCAGATGCTTTTACCGCTTCGGTTCCATAGTAAAAATTTGCACCTGGTAGGTAAGTGATTGATGATAAAATGAATTTTTGTTTAGGGCTTCACTCAGTACGCATTTTGTTGATAGTCGAATATTTATTTGCAGTAGCAGTAATGAATGAGTAAGATGTATTAACAAGAAAAAATACTGGGGGGGGGCGGTTATGAGCAATACGAAGTTTATTCTTCAAGCTTTAGGAGTGAGCGGTTTAATTTTGGTATTGGCCACTATGGTTGTTACTAGATTTATTTAACGTATCTCATTATAACAAACTTACCGGCTATCCTTTGTGAGCGTAGACGGTATAGTAGAAACTAGACGGGCGATCGTAACCCTTATTGCTTATGACTTAAGGTCTTTATAATTTACTCAATACTAGCCCCTATACCAACAATCGATTTGAGAATGGCTGCTACATTTCCCAGTCATCTAGCAATTCAATACTAATCCTATTGGCTGCAATTAATACCCGACTGAATGATTTGGTCATCTGGCTATTATCGTCTTTGGTCAACTCCGTTCTATGAGTATTCACTGTGGGCATTTCCAGCCAGTTAGTATTTACATTAGGTTTAATATTTCTGATTGCATGCCATGCTTGCTCTGATTTATACATGGTCATTTGCACTTAAGTTGTGATTGGTGCGCTATACAGGCATCGAACAGCCAGCTTTCTGTGGGTAAATGTTATAAAGTTTTCAAAAACGTTTTAGCCTCAATGGGCTTAGTAAACTCAATAAATTTAATATGCTGGTATTCAGGTTTGTTTATTAACTGACGAACCTTTTTACGATTTTTCTTATGCGTTGTAATCGTCCACCATATGATAGATTTTTTGGAAAATAGTCTTGTTAAGCTCTCTACATTATTGGTATCCCACAGCTTCTTTCTACTAATAGTCCTGAATACGGCACGTTTGAGAGCACGAGACAACACTAATGGGAACGAATAGTTCAGCCAAATGACGGTGTCGATATCTTTCCATTTTATAGGTATCGTCCGACTATAATTACCATCTAATACAAACGCTGGCTTATCTAGCGCCTTTTCAATATGTTTGATAAAAGTTTCATCATCAACATGCTGCCAATCATCCAGCCAAAATAATCCGTCCATTTCAACATATGCACAGTTAAGCTTATCTGCTAGAGCTTTGGCAAACGTAGATTTCCCTGAACCCGATGTACCTAACACGTTGATTCTTTTCATGGTTATACCATCTCAAATACTTATGAATACTTCGGCAATATCCAAAAAATGCACGTAGTATGCTTAAATTAGACTTTCTATTAGTTTTTATAAGCTCAACAATATTACTAAATTACCAAATAGCATTTAAGCAATTAATCTCCATTGCCTACGCCTTGAGCTAGGCATCACTAACTTTCAAAATGATAAATAGACTTAGCGCTGCTTGTCGACGCACTTTCTATAGTATTTAAATCGCCAGTGATGCTAGCTTTAACATCACCTAAATTGGGAGATGAAGGCGTGAGCCACAGCACCATGATCATGCCTAGTAGAACGAAAGTAACACCTACTAAACGTCCAGCGTTTATTTGTTTCACCGGTAAATTCATAAAACCGTATTGGTCTAATATTAATGAAATAAGCATTTGACCCGCGATCACGCAAACAATAAAGCGAGTTGCGCCTAAACGAGGGACTAGAATTAATGCGGATGTAATATAGATGACGCCAGCTATGCCACCAAACCAGACCCACATTGGTAATTGTCCAATTTCACTCAATATGGGCGTAGGGACACGCATAGAAAGAATGACAGGTATTACTATAAGTACACTCACCAATAACGACACTACCGTTGCCCAAAGAGGATGTCCAAGAGCACGGCCTAATTCAGCATTACTTGCAGCTTGGAGAGGGACTAAAGCGCCAGCAACTAAGGCGATAATGGCAAAAGAGATACCAGTAAGTGATAGATTCATACGTTTGCTCCAGATTTATTTAATTCTCTAGAGGAATTATTTCATATTAAAAATTTGAATTGAAATTATTGTTTTTTTACTTCACTATTCGTCATATGAATAACTTAAGACGTATTGACCTTAATTTGCTCGTGACGTTGCACGCATTATTAGTAGAAAAGCACGTATCACGAGCCGCTCTCCGGTTACATAAAAGTCAGCCGGCAGTTAGCCACGCGCTGGCCCATTTACGTACCATATTTGATGACCCTCTATTGGTTCGACGTTCAGGAAAATTGGAATTGACTTCGCGAGCGAGCGAGTTAATCCTGCCCTTGACTGATGTTCTAGAGCAGCTTGGTGCGTTGATTGAGACACCAGAATTCAATCCTCTCAGTGCGAAGCGAGTATTTCGTCTGGCTATGTCTGACTATGGCGCGCGTGTATTTATGCCGAGTTTGGTGCGCTCATTAAGAGTGCTTGCGCCTGGCATTGAGCTTGAGGTAAGTCAAGGAAGCCGCGAAGCGATGATGGCGGATGTGTTCGATGGTGAAACTGACATGGCTTTCGGTGTCTTCCCAGATAAAGTGCCAGAAGCGCTTCGTATGCACACCTTATTTATTGAGTCTTTTGCTTGTTTGGCAGACAAAAGCACTTTGCCAGAGAGTGGTATTCTCGATAAAGATAGTTGGTTGGCTCGACCGCATATCCTCGTTGCCATGCAATCAGGTGCTAATAATGAGATTGAACGTGCACTTAGTGGCGCAGGATTAAGTCGTCATGTTGTAATGACTTTGCCACACTGGGGAATTGCCAATCAATTAGTGGCTGGTACTGACCTGATTTTGACAGCGGCGCGGCGTAGCTTTGATATGACTGATAGCAACTCACAGGTTCAAATATTCGAACCACCTTTTCCAATTGAATCATTCGATTTTAAATTACTATGGCATCAACGCCGTGAGGGCGATGCAGCGCATAATTGGCTGAGGCAATTAATTATTAGTGTGCTTAATTCAGAGCTTAACGAAATAAGTTAGAAGAACTACCTAGAACAATGAATCAACCTAGGCTGTAAGCATATGTTTCTATGCTGTATAGCGCCCCGATCACGAATAGAATATGCATGGTAAGTACACTATGAAGTACACTACTGTCACTTGAGCCATTGCTACCACTAGCCCACAGCCAAAGATTCAAGTCCCATGTAGGGTACCGAACCAGTGAAAGCACCGGAATGGTTCCCTTAAGGTATACCCCAAGGGAACCAGCTATTTCACCACTCAAACGTATTAACAGACCACTTAAAACAGACTGGTATAATGGAACCACTTATAACAGACTATTTTAGGTGTTTATGTTTATTAGAGCGTATCTACGAGCGTCTACCAAAGAACAGGACGCTAAACGTGCCAAAAGCGAACTCATAGCATTTGCCAACGATCATGGCCACAAAATTGCTGCATTCTATGTCGAAAACGAATCAGGAGCTATCTTGGTGCGACCCAAGCTTATGCAGCTGATTGAAGATGCTCATAAGGGCGATGTGATCTTAGTTGAGCAGATTGATCGCTTGGCACGTTTGAACCAAGCTGATTGGGATACGCTCAAAAGAATGCTATCAGAGAAAAAGCTCTCTATCGTATCAAAAGAGCTGCCGACCTCATATATGGCGCTTCAACCTGAACGCAGTACTGAGTTTATGAGCAGTGTATTGCAAGCCATTAACGCGATGATGCTAGATATGCTCGCAGCCATTGCTCGAAAAGACTATGAGGATCGCCGTAACCGCCAGATGCAGGGTATTGCTCGTGCTAAGGCAGAAGGTAAGTATTCAGGACGTAGGAAGGATATCGAAAAGCGCAAGATTATCGCCAGTCTGCTCAAATCAGGTCATAGCTATTCTGAGATACAAGGTATGACCAAGTGCTCACGGCATCTGATTGCTGATGTGGCCAAGGAAAGACCGAAGATGCTCAGTACTCATTAAGTGGTTCTACTACGGCAGTCTACTATAAGTAGTCTGTTAATTGATTAATAAGCCTTTTTAGTTGGTTCCGCTGGGATATGCTTGTTCATTACCTAACTTACCCAAAATTTCATATTGATTAGCTAAAATCACACGTTCTGTATCTGTAAAGCTCATAATCACCTCTTATATTAATTATAGTTAAAAAATAGACAGCTCAGTTGCTAACTCATAAACAGAGTAACAGAAGACACACTGTCAATTTAATACAAATAATTAATAAATATTTAGTTAAAAATATTTATTAAAAATGCAGCTTAAACAGATAACCATTCACTAGTGATGTATGCTGAAAAAACCGTAGACAAAAACTTGGTAAACTAAAGAAGACAAATAGGTGCTCTCTGTTTAATTTTGTGTAAATAACTTGCTCCGCTTCGAGATTTTTATCATGTCTGTTATGGTAAAAACCAATAAGTTGATAGCGAATCGACAACTTATTTTTATAAATATATTAGACCTCTTGCAAAAGTCATAAACCAAGCTCGAAATTCACAACAGCGGCGAATAGCTTCATTCTAAGATCATAGCGCTGACGACGGTTGCGATATTTATGAGCAACAATTTTG
>NZ_JAFCTE010000025.1:0-11554 GCF_049895865.1 Psychrobacter sp. TWR1-1-1
TTTAACAGCTTCGGCTTTAAATTCGTCACTGTAGGTTCTTACTTTCTTGGTCATGGTAAACTCCTGTTAATACGCTTAGTTTACCAAGTTTATCTCTACGGTTTCTTCAGCATAGCTCAGATTACCTAACAAGCTGAATGCTGCGCTCCCTAGCAACGCTGATAAAAGCGCTTTCATCAATAGTTCCAAGACTGGCTATAAGCTCAGTCCATTCAATTAAAATACTCACGCTCAAACACCAGTCTAGGGGATTTTTAAAGAAAGCTTTTAGCTTTAAGATATATAGTTATCCTACCCAATTTTTTGTCTAAACCTCATAGATTCAAGAGTAGCAAGCCATATCAAAGGTAGGATAATCAGCGCAGAACCTATTAACAAAGTCATATTTGGCACTTCGTTAAACCATATGATTCCAACCACCACCGCCCCTATTAAACCTGAGTATTCCGCACTAGAGACTTTGTACGCTTCAATGTGTCGGTACACCTGTACGCATATACCCGCATAAATCAAAATAAATACATTTGAACTGGCGGCCGTAATCAATGAGCGCCAATCAAATGGCTGTCCCTCCCAAATAGCCAAACCAAGCGCGAACGGTATTCCTAATAAATTGGTCAAAAGTAGCGTTTGATAGACAGAATGATGTTGTGGAAGTTTACGAACTAAGAGATTGTTTATCGCCATGGTTACCGCTACTATAAGCGCAAAAACTGCCCCTGAATTAATCTGTTTTGGTTGTACGATAACGAGGATACCAGCAAAACCTAACATAGATACCGCTATAGTTGGAAAGGTTAATCTGTCTTTATAAAATAAAAAACCTAGCGGCAATATAAATAAAGGGGCGGCATAAAAAATAGCATTCGCAGTCGCGAGAGGCAGTGCTTGAAGAGACAGCACCATGAATATCACACCCAACAACCAAACGTGACTACGAACAAAGTGCCATTTCATATTACTGAATAACTTGCTCTTTTTTTTTATTAAGCAAAATGGCAACAGCATTAAAACCGCTGTTAATTGACGAAACAGGATAAACTGATACACCGCCGTCTCAGAGGGCAAGTCCTTTATCAAGGCGTCCGAGAAGATCGCAATAATATTTCCTAGTACCAATAGCGTCATGGCAAATGCAACACTCATCTTTGGCATACTTATCCTCCCCGCCCTATTTTAAATTCAGAAACTGTTAAAACCCCAATGGGTTCATGCTGATTTAACGATCTGTCAGGCAGTATATGCAAGTAACGCTATGATGTATAATGATATAAACCATACTTAGTATTAGCTGAGATAATAATGGATTTACCACCGCTGCGTGCCATACAATGCTTCGAATCCGTTGCACGGCTTAACAGCTTTTCAAAAGCAGCAGAGAGCCTCAATGTGACACAAAGTGCCGTGAGTCACCAAATACGCATCCTTGAGAAGTATCTTGGGGAAGCAATGTTTTACAGGCAAGGCCGGACCTTTTCGTTGACAGAGGTTGGTGAGCGTTATTTCACAGATGTGAGTCGCGCATTGGGTCTTCTTTCAGATAGTAGTCAGATTATTAAGCATGGAAAACCTGGGCATATACGCTTAGCTCTGTACAGTTCAGTCGCAGTGAATTGGTTGATTCCTCGACTAGAAGACTTCTATAGACAGTATCCAGAAATAGAACTTACTTTAGATATGGTCAATCATCCCTCTGATTATAATGAGCAAAGGGCCGATTGTTATATCACCGTCAATCCCCCTCCACATGCTTTCATCAGTAAGTTTTTATTTTCTGAAACTTTATATCCTGTTTGTGGTCAAAAGCTTTGGGAGAAAATAAGAGATAAACCCCTTCCTGATGCATTGTGGCGGCATCCAATATTGTCCGTGAGGTATACAGATATAAGTGAGAATATAGCGGAGGATTGGCTGCGGTGGTGTAAGGCAGGCGGATTTGAGTTACCGAAGGATATAAAGATAAATCATTTTAGTCATGTACTACTAGCGATAGAAGCCGCACGGTACAATCTGGGAGTTACCCTCGTTAACAACTATATGATGCTAGATCAATCTTATAAGCAGAAACTCGTTAGAATCCCAATGCACGAACTACTAACAGGGGATAAATTTTACTTCGTTTACAAGGAATTAAAGAACAATCAGGACGATATTACTAAACTATCTAAATGGTTAGAATCTCAGTGTGAGTAAAGAAATCCTCTATCTTATTTGTTGTTACAAGGAAAATAATGATTTGTTAAGGGGTTCCAAAGTGATAAACCTTGTGCGACAACTATGCTGCGGCCAGCTAATGTATTAAAATTGATAGTAGCTGCATTTGTTTGAGCCACGACTCACCATACGGAGAGTTCAGACAGAGCAATACTGGAAAGAACAGATCATAAAAACTTATACTTCCCACGCCAATCTCAACTTATCGTAGGCTTTTGATTTTTATAGAATTTAAAATTTTAATTGTTTTAACTGAAATTTTAAAAACTAAGTAAACCAATACCTTAGAAAAATAAGTTGAGAGTGGGGTACTTCCCATAAATAGTCATCAGTTTTGTAGGATGTTAAATATCATAACCTGATAGGTTCCAATCTAAAAGATAGTAAGCTACTCAATTTTAGTTATTATTACTTTTATGAATAAAAAAATAAGCTTGCTAAACCCTAAACTGCTGACTAAATCTATCTTTAACTGGGCTATATATAATGACAATATTAATCATTAGTGATAGCATGGATTTAACTGCAGTGAGCTAGAGGCTATTACAGAGTATCTTGAGTTAAGGATTCAAATAAAATTTTCGAATTCTTCGCTCATAATATTTACTATCTGTTAAAGATTGCTTGCTTGATCCTCTAACAGACCGCTTTAAAGCTGCCTTTTAAATCAAATTTAGAAACAATACTAATAGAACGGGTAAGTTGGACACAAAGATATGATAGCTAATATATTTAACTTATCCACTGATACGTTATTTAAGCTTTTAGTAGCCGTTATTTGTGTGCTCATGTTATTAGCACCACTGTACAAATGGAAGTCTCGTCCACATAAGGCGCTCACCAAAAGAATACTAATAACTCTTCTTCTAATTCCAGTCTCTTTATATCTTCTAGTAGATACTTTCAACACTAAAGATCAGCAAAAAAATGATCAACTGTTATCGGCTGCTCGTTTTGCTGAAAATGATCGCTCATTAACGAATGAAAGCCATATTCCTACGCCTGACAAGCATGCTTTTGCATCAGCTCTAGAATTGAACAATATTAGAACAAAACAAACTGAGGATAGGCAGACCAGTCTTGCAGAAAAAAAACAGGAGCCTGAGGAAGTTAATCAGTAAGATGCCTACATTCTAATAATGTCCATAGACGTTTGTAAACGCATGACAATAACCCACTAATAAATGCATCTGAATGTTTTTTATACTATTTTCACAACTTTTTAGAATATCATAAAGGTCAAAGTGAGCATTAAATAACATAGGGCCACTTTAAAATGAAAGCGATACGTCATAATTATATGTGACTGATATCAGTTTTTCTTGCTTGTTATTATCAAAAAGGGGAGGAAAAATTTATCCCAATCGTACTGTATCGATTTTAACGTAATTCTACTATACCTAAAAAACAACCCAGCATATGGGCTGGGTTATTGATGAAATAAGGCAATATAAAGAGGTGCTTATGCAAGGTCCCGAACCTTAGGCTCGCGCTCCCATAGACGCATTTTAGCGTTATCAATAAAATTCGTCATGTCGGATAAGGGTGTGACAAACGCATCTTTTTCAATAGGTAATCTATTTAAAATGAACTCATCTGTCGCACTGCAATAAGCAATGGCTTTGCAATGCACATAAGCATCAGTAAACCAGTCTAAAGCTGAGCTATCTTGAGCCAGCTTCTTAGCCTGGTCCGGCATAATGATGCTAACCACAGCATCAAATAACACTGAGGGACCCCCTGAAAGGCGCTCATCAGCCTGAATGCGAGTGCCATCATCGAGCAGTACCTCTTTATTAGGAGCCACAATTTTAACAGCGGCGCCTTCCGCTTTCACAGCCTTTTCGTATTTTTCTATCTCATGATAGCTTGAGCCCTCGGCGACTAAAATACCGATCATGCGTCCTTTTAAACTTTTAGGGGTGCGTCCAATGGTTTGTAAAGCTGTAGAAGTTGCCATATCCTGAACGGGTGATGCCAGGGAGGCGGCTTCGGGTAACGCCATACCAAGCGCTTTTGCCACACGCTGGGCCAAGTCCTCATCAATATGACGCAAATGACTGAGCATACGTGTTCGTACATGGGCGGTCTCTACTTTAGCCAGCTCAAAAGCGTAGGCTGACGCAATATGGGCTTGCTCAATTGCCGTTTGGCTTCGGTAGAACATACGCGGCTGGCTATAATGATCCGCAAAACTTTCAGCACGAATACGACCTTTCACGCCATCGTCTAACGTCTCAGCAAATGACTTAAATCCTTGCCTAACGCTTTCGCGGGGCCGAGTTGGATCCAGGCTTTGTGGTTCATAAAGTACTCGTGTCTTCGGTACCCGCATTTGCATATGTCCATCTTTTTGATTATTAGCAAACGGACACTGCGGGGTATTAATTGGGATCTGTACAAAATTTGGTGACCCTAAACGCTTGAGCTGCGTATCTAAATAACTAAATAGGCGTCCTTGTAATAATGGGTCATTACTAAAGTCAATGCCCGGAGGTACGTGTGATGGGCAGAATGCTACTTGTTCTGTCTCAGAAAAAAAGTTATCAGGATAACGATTAAGTACCATTTTACCAATTATCCTAACAGGAACCATTTCTTCTGGAATCAGTTTTGTGGCATCTAAATGATCGAATGGAAATGTTGCGGCTTCTTCTTCAGTAAATAACTGCACTCCTAAGTGAAATTCAGGAAAATCACCCCTATTGATAGACTCAAATAGATCGCGGCGATTAAAGTCAGGGTCAGCACCCGAGATTTTAACAGCTTCATCCCAAATGAGGGACTGTACTCCTAATACAGGTTTCCAATGAAAACGTACAAAGGTACTTTTTCCATCCTTGTTAAGAAGGCGGAAACTATGAATACCAAAGCCTTCCATCGTGCTATAACTTCGCGGCAGAGCCCGATCGCTCATGAGCCAAATGACATTGTGCATGGTTTCAGGACTGAGTGATACAAAATCCCAAAACGTATCATGGGCAGAGGCGGCTTGCGGAAATCCGCGATCGGGTTCAGGCTTAACTGCATGAACAAAATCGGGGAACTTTATGGCATCTTGAATAAAGAAAATGGGCATATTGTTAGAAACCAGGTCCCAAATACCTTCATCTGTATAAAGCTTGACTGCAAAACCTCGAACATCGCGCGGCGTATCTTTAGAACCTTTATTACCTGCGACGGTTGAGAAGCGGGTGAACAACGGAGTCTGTTTACCTGTTTCAGTTAAGATCTTGGCCGTTGTAATCCCTTCTAACGATTCAGTCAGCTCGAAATAACCATGAGCCGCACTACCGCGCGCATGTACTACGCGCTCAGGAATGCGCTCATGATCAAAATGCGTGATTTTTTCACGTAATACAAAATCTTCTAACAGGGTCGGTCCCCGAGCGCCATTCTTAAGAGAGTTTTGATTGTCAGAAATAACCACCCCTTGCTGGGTTGTTAGCGCTTGAGTACCATCATCAGCACGCTGATGGGTTTCGCCGCCTAAACCTTTAGTAGTGTACATATCGGCGGCGGGATCAGTATGATTAATAGTTTTTTTCATTATTCATCCATCCTAGTTATAGTCTTAGTAGGTGTTAAGTTGGGCAGAATTCTTATTATCTTTTAATAATGTCTTTTTATACTAAGCAAAATTCAGGGGTAAAGGTGTTGATGTTTGGTTAAAAAAAACAACGTTTAATATGAGTGTATTTCCTGGCATGAACCAGTCGTTGAGAGCTGGCTATAATAAAAAAGACAAGTTAAAACAATGATATTAGAAAAATAAAATAATATCTTAAGTGCGCACAACCTCAATAATACTTTTACAGATTTTGCTGTTCAAACTGCGCAGTTTTTTCTGCGGCGCACCTTTACATACACATTGGAAATCATACAATTGATCCTTATAGGAGATACAATAAAAAAAAGTCCCAACCGGCTTATCTTTTGTTTCAGAGCCGCCACGCTTCAACAAACCTGTGCAGGCCACATATAAATCTGATTTAAATAGTGATTGGGCTTTACGAACCAGCTCTTGTGTGACCTCTAAAGACTCAGCGGTATAGTCTTCAATTAATTGGTCAGGTACGTTGAGAACATTTTCTTTTACTTTAACGTCGTAACAGACTAATCCGCCTACCAGTACCTCCCCTGAATAAGGGCTAAGAGAAAACCGGTGCGATAAATACCCAGCTGAGGCGCTTTCAATAAAGCTTATGGTTAATTCCTTGTTTGCCAATAATTCGGCACATTTATTAGTCATCATGGTCTCCACATTATATAAATCCCTTTAATATCCCTATAAAGCGTTCTCTTAACACTGGTAGAAATAGAATAGTGCCATAAATAATTCTATGCTTTAAATAGCCAGTCTTCATATTTTTTAAGTAAAACAATGAAGAATAAAAAAACCCCATAAGCTATTCACATCTTATGGGGCAAAATTCAGACTTAAGAGTTTTTATTTATCATACAAAAGATAGTGTAGTCGGATTTCGCTCCCTAACTACCTCGATTATCATCATTTTTATGACTCTGTTTACCAGCTTCTCTTGCTTCTTCAGAGGTAAATTCGTGAGCCGTACCTTTTTCATGAGCGGCCTTACCACCTTCACTAGCAATTTCACGTTGCTTCTCTGGATCCATACTGGCAAAACCACGGTTTGAAGTATCGCCACCCGAGTTGTTTGAGTTATTAGAACCACCTGAGTTGTTTGAGTTATTAGACTGGTTATTGTCTTTATCGGAGTTGTTAGATTGATTAGTCATAGTATATCTACCTTGATTAGTTTATTCCGTGAGTTTATTATGATTTCTCTCTATAACATATTGTTAACAAACGTTTTTCCTAAAGCGATTGCTAACAATTCCAATATACGACAGCTCCTAGATTTCTTGGGTAATGAAAAGTAAGAGTATGTTCTGATTAAGATATTCAACCTTTCTGTATAAAAATTCTTGGACTAATATAGGATAAGGGGCATTCCTTTAGAAGGAATCTAACTCACTATAAACCCAGCAACAAAACGTTTTACTGAGTAGAGGGATAGTTATCTAATCACCCTATCATTGAGTGCTTTGGCCCAGCCTCTACATTTACTTTGGCAACGATTACAAAGCTCATCAGGGGTTAAGGGATGAGTAACATAGCCACAAAACATACAAGCATAATGACAACTTGGCTCTATCTTAGTGACGGCTTCATACTGCTTAGGAAATAGCGGCAGACCATAACGCACCTCATCATGTGGATAGAGCAATATACTAAAGCTGCCCGTGGTTTCTAACAAACCTATACGGACTTGACCTAGATGTTCAATGCCTTGCATGCGCATTTCAGCAAAAAACTCATCATGTGACATCTGGCCTAATTCAAACTTACTAAGAGCCAATTGGCCATCCTCTACAATGTAAAGTGACGTACCTTCTAAAAAATCCTCAAAAGGACGATATCTCACCATTAACCACGTATATAAACGATATAGGGAGATGACGATACTCATGATCAATATGGCTTGGATTAACGGAAGATCCTCAGTAAACATAGGGTCCCCCGCGATAGACCCTAGCGATAAGATGATGGTTAACTCAAAAATCGACAACTGGCGAACACCGCGTTTACCAGTGTAACGTAAGAACAAAATAATCATCGTAAACATGACAACCACACGTATGACAATTTCTGCAGCAAACGCCCAGCTGGTATCATGTATGAAAATACTGGCCCAATCCATTCGTGAATTCCTATTAATGATTTACAGAGACTAGGCTAGTTCGCAATTTATTATTATCCTGATAAAAGATCATAGTTTGAAAAGTAAAATAGCTTCTTGAGTAACCTTTCTTATAAGTATCGCTCCTTTATTTCTATCAAAAATATGTCGGTAAGAGGAGAGCAGCAAGGTCATATTAAAGACATATTTGATAGGTCGAATTCAATAAGAAGTTATTTGAGACACTAAATAAAAGGCAATAAAAAATCCAATGCTAAGTGCCTTGCTCAAACACTTAACATTGGAGTACTAATACTAATCGCTAAAACTGCCTATTAACTATTTTGTTTCTCTTTATTGACGGCAATTTATGACTAATCTATCAGCGATTAGCATTCAGTTTCTTAGAATACGTTTATTTTTATACTAGACCTACGAATTACCACTATAACCTAATCGTTTTTTGATAATGCTGCTGTGTGGGAGAGCTACTACCTCTACTGCACGCCATTGGCTGGAGTTTGATCTAGATTAGGATTTTCATCCCTATCACTATTAATATTCGTGTCTGGCCCACTATTACCCATATTATCGGTCGATCCAGATGGATTAGTAGCATTCACTTCATTATTGGCAGACGTACCAGAACCTTCTCCAGCACCTATATTAGAATCATTTTCCGTTAAAGGGGCATCACCTCCAGAAGAAGAAGTATCTACGTCACTCGATTGATTGGTGCCTGTCGCGTCGCCTGATTGAGCATTATCACCTTCTTTTTCACTACTACAAGCACTAACGCCCATCGTAGCTGCCAGTAGCAAACTCAATACAGTCGTGTGTAATAAGCGGTTTGGTTTTAGTGGTTTCATCTCATTATCCTTAATAAAATTGAAAAATTGGTTGATAGCTTCTATTGCCTCAGCATAATTGAGTTACTCACCAGTATTATGAGGTTTTTGTTTGTTTTCGTTAACTTTCTATTAAGAAAGAAGTAAGTAGACTTTCAAATTTTGTAAATACCCCATAGGATGATTAACAATAATTATCCAAAGGTTTAGTTAGCTTTGTAGTAGGTCAAGCATACTTTGGTATTTGTCTTTTTTATCGGAAATTTTACTACGTTCCTCGGCTAGATTAGGCACTGAGTCTTTAGAGTCTTCTACCTTCTTATCAAAGGCTTTTAGCTCAGCCTCTACACCGTCTACAAGCCTATTGAGCATCATAGCAAGCGCTTTTTCAGAAACTTCATGCGTTATGTTGGAAGCTTCAGAGGTAAAATCATCTTTGAGCTTGGACGCCCATTGATAGATATGACCTATCGTGGCACTGTGCTTATCATCTTTATCAGAAGTCTCTTTTTCATCAGAATCAGATTTGCCGTCTTTGTCAGAGATAAAATCATCCTTAAGCTTAGACGCCCATTGGTAGATATTAGCTATCGTCGCACCATACTTATCATTTTTTTCAGACTTATCATCTTCGCTAGATTCATCTTTTTCGCTAGATTCATCTTCTTTGGCAGATTTACCCTCTTTATCCGACTCAATCTGTTTTTCGGCATTGTAATCTTCAAAATCACCGTCTTCATATATTACTTTATCGCCTTTTAAAACCTCAACACCCGTCACTTCATTATTTGAAGGCGCTTCCGTTGTATTTTCAAGCGATTCTAGAGCATTCTTGATGTTATCGTTATCAGTAGGCTGGTTTGACATGATTTCTAATCCTTGTTAGTGAAGTATATTTACACTCAATCATAAGGCCACACCCTCTTATATTGCGTATCTCAATAGAGATTATTTTGTTTCAAATTTGCTAAAGATCCTGCAAACCTGTCTGTTGCATTGGTTTATAAACGACTATTGATCGTTCCATGGAAACAATTGCCCAAGTAACAGTATATTCATGAGACTCGGTAATTAAACAACCAGTAATTGCCATTGGCTCAGTATGGGCAGGAATAGCAATACCAATTTTCATAACACTTACGTAATCCCCTCCCATCTAATGCTATCTATCCTGGCTTCAACCTTTAATAGCAAAAGTTTGCATTCGGCAGTCTCATGGGTGCATCTTCACTGCTATGTGCCAAATAATTTATTCGCAACAGGACTCACGCTATCTATTTGGTACTCTTTATTGTCATATAGATCTTCTAAGAAGCCTTGATGCCAAGCGTGTAAATTCTCTTGTTTCAAACCCTGTAATAAACATTCATAACGTATCTTTCTTTCATCTAGGGGCATGGTCAAAGCTATTTTTAAGCCTTCTGTCATACTTTTTGGCTGATATGGGTCGATGATGACCGCCGCTTGCATTTGCTCAGCCGCCCCAGCATAGCGTGAGACCAGTAATACGCCAGGATTGTCAGGGTTTTGGGCGGCAATATATTCTTTGGCAACCAGATTCATACCATCTTTAAGCGAGTTGACCCAGCCAATATCACTTTGCCAAAATAATCTCATCAATGCCTCGTGGCTTAATACGGTTTCGCTATAATTAATGGCTTGGCGACTTCCGGCCGCATCTTTTTGACCATTTTTATTTGGCAAAAATTGCTGATTAATATTATGAACCGTTTGTCTGACATCGTTATAAAGCTCATGGTAAACAGGTAAATCTAAGCGACTAGGACAGGCGATTTGTAATAACGTCAGCTTATTTTGATAGGTCGGATTTTGCTGTAAAAAATCGCGATACGCTGAAAAACGCCTCAATAAGCCTTTCGAGTAGTCGATTCTATCCACCGCAATAATTTGTTGGGTCGCAGGCTTTATCTGCTTTTTATGATCAGTATATTTGGCGTATTGCAAAGATAAGTGGCTAATTTGCTGTTGGATTTTAGCCACATTTGTACCAATTGGATAGGTATCAATCAGTAAGCTATGTGGGGTATCCATACCTAAGTTAAGGATCACCTGCGTACTGGTTGAGCAGTTAGGGGTACCAATATTTTGCTGATTGTGGAAGTTTTTTATTAGTGAGTTTTTTAAATAGTGCTGAATGACGCCAAAACAGTTGACTTTATCTTCTTGAGTTTGCGTGCCTACAACATTGTAATAGGCAAGGTGGGAAATGAGTTCAAAGCTTTTATCCAGCTGTTGCCAAAATGGCAGTGATACAAATGAAATATGCAAGAAAAAGCCGATGCGGTTTTTGATTCCTAATTGCCTGCAATGGTATACCACACTCAAAAAATGATAATCATGTACCCAAATCACATCATCAGGCTCTACAACTTTTTTTAATTGCTCAGCAAAAAGGTGGTTTACCGCTTGATACCCTACGTAATCCTCTGGCGCTTGATGAATTAAATCGGTGCGCTCGTGCAGTAATGGCCACAGCACATTGTTAGCAAAACCGCAGTAAAACTGCTGATACTGCTCAGTGGTAAGTGCAGTAGTTATATAAGTGATGGTTGTGTCTGCTCGCGTCAAATCAGCCTGAGTATTCGCTAAAGCAGTTCGTTTGTTACTGCTAAATTCATTGCCTGCGCTATCATTTAGCTGGTCAATAATGTCACCATTCCACCCCATCCAAACGACTGATTTTCCGTTCAACACGTCTTGCAGTACTATTGCAAGTCCACCTGCCATTGGGTTGTTATCAGGCATTTTAACTCGGTTAGATAGGACGAT
>NZ_JAFCTE010000026.1:0-9449 GCF_049895865.1 Psychrobacter sp. TWR1-1-1
AACGCCAAGAAAAAGCCTAGCATTACTATAAACCCTGTAATTGCAAGGCGTATCACTATTACTAATATGTTATCAACCCATGTATCATTCTTCTTATGCTCTAGAAACTTAAACATGACTATCCTTTTTTTTGGCTACTTAACTCTTAATTGCTTTAAGTTCCTTTACCAAATCTGCCATTAAATCCTTATCCGTCTGTCTGGTCAGGAAATTCAATAGATTATCAGCCGTATATTCTTTCAAACCATCCACTGAACCCTTCTCTAAGGCATCTACTAAGAAAGCACCCAGTAGTATTTTTTGCCGTGTCAGCTTCTTATCTAACTTCTGTTTCTCTCTATTTATCTTAAGCTCAAGATCGTTAATCTTTTGCTGTTCTTTCAAATCATTACCACCAAGTAAGCTCATAACCCTTCCTTAAATTATCAATTTTTTCATGTGTTTAACTATAGCAACTTCGCCAATAGCTAACAACAGTTTATGATATAGTTATTTGACAGATGTTTAAGTCCCACTGACTAAGTGCGAGTTTTCGACTTCACAAATGTTTATTCCCTACGGTTAACCATTTATGAAGTCAAAACATCGGCAGGGGCAAGCCCCCACACCCCCAACATTGCAAAAGACGCAATGTTAAAAAACCTAAAATAAGAGCTTATAGAAATGGCTATTTTTATCGCATCGACCAAATCCATATCACGAGGAAGCGGACAAAGTGCCGTTGCTTCTGCGAGCTATCGTGCTGGTTGTGAATTGGAAGATAAGCGATACGGTAAGACCCACGACTACTCAAAAAAGCATGGGGTAATGAGTGCGGATATCATTTTGCCGTCAGCATTGGCTGCTGCCAATGCTGATATTGATCGTAGTGATTTATGGAACAAAGCGGAAGCTGCCGAGAAAAGAAAAGATGCGCGTGTGGCTCGCGAATGGCTGGTCAATCTACCGCATGAATTAAGCGCAGAAGACCGCAAAGAGCTGGCGCACCAGTTCGCCCAAACCTTAGCAGACCGTTACGGCACGATTGCCGATTGCGCCATTCACAAGCCTACCGACAAAGAGATTGAGCGAGGCGCAGACCCTCGCAACTTCCATGCTCATATCCTGTTCACCACGCGCACCGCAGAGATTGACGATAACAATCAGATCATACTGACCGACAAAGCGACTATTGAGCTGTCAGATAATAAGCGGCGTTCGCTTGGTATGGAGCGAGTCAGCCATGAGATTACAGACGTTCGCCAAATATGGGAGCATATCGTCAACGAAAAACTAGCCGAGCATGACCATAGATTGATTGATAGTCGCAGCTATGCCGCGCAAGGGATTGATATTGAGCCACAGCTAAAAATGGGGTCAGTCGCTACCAAGCTGGAACGTGACAAATACGAGCGAGAGCTAAAAAAAGCAGAGAAAGCCAAAGAAGAAGGCAAGCACTACGAGATTGATAAAACGCCAGCAACACAGCTCGGCACCATCAACGAAATAATCCACGAGCGCAACGAGCTGGTATGGGGCGTAGCGCTTGCCAAAAATCAGACAGTAAATGATGCCGCTGAACAAATTATCTTTAATGGTCATAAAATCAAGGATATTGAGCACACCACACCGCCACCAATACAGACGATCAGTAGCGATTCGCCCACGCCAAGTATGGCAACCGCAGCAGATAAACCTATCAAAAACCCTGAACCACCACCTGCACCAAAGCCTAAAGCCCCCACGTTAGATGCGGTGGCACAAGCGATGGCAATGGCGAAAGGGGTTGCCACTCGAAAAGCCGACGAGCAAAAACAAAAAGAGTTGGCGTTGGAGCAGCAAAGGCAGCATGAGCTTGCTGAACAACAAAAACGTAAACAAGCCGAGCGTGAGCGCATTGAACAGGCACGAGCCGACAGAGCAAGGCAGCAGCAAGCGATAGCCGAGCAGCTGGAGCGCGAAAGTCAGCAGTT
This sequence comes from Psychrobacter sp. TWR1-1-1, assembly GCF_049895865.1. Lineage (NCBI taxonomy): Bacteria > Pseudomonadati > Pseudomonadota > Gammaproteobacteria > Moraxellales > Moraxellaceae > Psychrobacter > Psychrobacter sp. TWR1-1-1. Next base: position 1,953 of record NZ_JAFCTE010000026.1, read on the forward strand.
CATGGTAGATAAAAAAGCACTGTATGCCGCTGTAATGGCACAGTTAGAACAGCATACACAGAAAGAGATTGATCCAAACAGTAAGGTAGGCAACCCTATTTTAGCGATTTCAGTCGCTAATGAGGTGATGCACAACCTTAATCAGTATATGGATAACCCAGATACCACACAGAGACAGCACGAGCTTGCGTTAAATGAGCGTGGCGCGTTAACGGACTTAGTGATCGACAAATCAACGCAAGCATTGAATGAAATTAAAAATCTACACTATACCAGTGAGCGTAAAACGCACACAGCAGCTCTACAAGGCGTTTTAACTGAATTTACAGACAATCACGGGCAAAGCGTCGATAAAACGCAGGAAAAAGCCCTAGAGAGCGCACAAAAAGCCGTTGCAGACTACAGTAACGAGATCAATCGCAGCCATAGCTATGGATTAGGAAGATAAAAATGTCAGAGATACCCAACCTTGAAGACCTGCTTACCGCTATTGCAACGCTTACCGAGCATAACACCGCATTGCTCACGCAAAGAGAAGAACAGTATCAAGCGATGGCAGCAAGAGATACAGCCACCGCAAAGCTTGTCAACGAACTAACCGCACAGCTCAAAGACTATCAAGAACGAGAAAATAAAATAAAATCAGCGATTGTTGCCGGTACAGCTAAAGAGGTTCGCTTAGAGGTTGCTGATCTTCTTAATTACTACTCTAACCAGCTAACACAAGGCGTTGGTGGTCACGTTCAGCAAGCAAATACGCAGCTAGAAAAAACGATAGATATAGCGAAGACACAGATAACCCAACTGTCTAAATTATCAACTGAGATGAAAGGAACGTTTGATGCTAACTTTAGCAGCTTAAAGCTTTTTTCTGAGTCTTTTGAAGATCAAAATAAGAAATTGGCTAATGATGCAAACATTGCGTTAAATAGTGTTAGACATCAAGCCAAGAAAGGGGCAGAAAAGTACACAAAGGAATTATCAGACGAGTTTGCTAAATCACTGAGCTGGAAGGCTTCTGCTCTAGTAGGTGGTATCTGTGCTTTCATATTTGCACTGACGTTATTTTCTGTTTGGCTTATCGTACCTAGTAAAGCTGAGATAGCTGATCGTCAAACTGAGTACAACCGTTTAGCAGCAGCTAAAGTTGCTCATAATGTGATTAAAGGTGAAGATGGTTACTATGCAAAAATTAAAAAACAATCCTGTTTTTTAGGTTCAGATAACGAACAGTACTGTAAATTTAGATAGATCAAAGCTCTTATCTTCTTAGTTAATAAAAAAAATAAAAAAGGTTTTTAATGCTTTTAATGCTTTTAATGCTTTTAAGTCCGCTACAGCCCTTTATTATAAAGGGGTTCGCCACCCATAGAACGTAGTTTACTTACCCATAGAACGTAGTTTACTTACCCATAGAACGTAGTTTACTTACCCATAGAACGTAGTTTACTTACCTTATAACGATATATATTTATTTATCGTTATAATGATGATATATTATTTATCGTTATATAGTTAGAGGGTTAAGTTGATGAAACCAAGTATGAATGCAGGTAACAATAAGATGGATCTTATAGTTAAGACAAACAGACTAAATACAGCAATCCAAAATCTTACGCTTGCTGAAATAAGGTTGGTTCAGTTGGCTATCATAGACAGCAGAGAGAAAAATGAAGGTTTGTCAGCTGATAAGCCTTTAACTATAAAAGCATCAAGGTATGCTGAAGCGTTTGGGACGACACGACAGGGTGCTTATGACGTCCTCAAAAAAGCAGAAGAAAACCTATTCGAGCGTAGGTTTACTTTTTTAGACGAAAACGATGGTTATCCCGTTAAGTCCCGTTGGATAAGTCAAGCTAAGTATAAGCAAGATAAAGGCACAATCGAAATTATATTTACGCCTGCGGTAGTAAATGAAATAACACGTATAAATGGTATAGAACAGTTTTTTACTAAGTACACGTTAGAACAAACATCGATGCTCAACAGCATGTATTCAGTACGTTTGTATGAACTTCTAATACAATGGCGTGAAGCCAAAAAAACCCCTTTATTTGGCTTAAAAGTATTTAGAGGGCAACTTGGAGTGGATGATGATGAATATGAACGGATGTGTGACTTCAAATCTGGCGTTTTAAATAAAGCTATTAAAGAGATTAATAAGCACACTGATATCAAAGTTAGCTATGAGCAAGAAAAAGATGGTAAAAATATTATTGGCTTTAAATTTAAGGTACTGTCAAGAAGTAAGCCGAAAAATAGTACACGACAAGGTATTAGTAGAGACGTAGAGATAGCAGATATGTTTACGGTTGAAGATCTAAATGATAGACAGCTAGGACGTATAGCTCGTAACCCTCAGTTTATTACTGACTATAATCACATGGTCAGCCCTACCAGCCCAGCTGGACAGTCGCAGCAGGGATGGGAGTTTGAGATGATTAATCGCCTTAAAAAAGACGCTTCTCAGTTTAAGAAACGTCCTATCAGAGAATATCTTGAATACTAAACTGACTATTATTTATTGAATAGATTGATACTGTCAAACACCTGTATACCGCTAATCACATCTAAAGTTAACTCTTAAAAATAAAGGTTAATGTTATGAACCCTGAGTTTTGGCAAAATGCATGGCAAAAGAGCCAGACTGACTTTACCCAAAAAACCCCAAATCCAATGCTAATAGATCATTTTAAAGCCTTAAATGTACCTAAAAATGGACGTGTTTTTGTGCCTCTATGTGGTAAAAGCATAGACATGCTATGGTTTTTAAATGAGGGTTTTGATGTTGTCGGTGTTGAGTTATCAGAAATAGCAGTCCCCCAATTTTTTGCTGAAAATAACTTGCAGGCGACAATATCACTACACTCAATCACACCTAGCCTAACCTGTTATCAAACTAAACATAAAGGTCAGAGTCTCAAAATATGGGTAGGTAATATTTTTGATTTGAGTTCTACTGATCTTGGACAAATAGATGCTATTTATGATCGCGGCGCATTAGTTGCTCTTCCAGATATTAAGCCAGAAAATCTACGTACACGTTACACACAGAGAGTTATGGAGCTGAGCAATACAGCAAATCAACTGCTATTATCGTTTGCTTATGATGGAAAAAAGCAGCGTGATGATAAACATAAAGATTTACCGCCTTTTTTAATAACACAAGCTCAACTCGAACAATACTACGCCAAGTATTATCATATAAACCTGATTGCACGAGAAAAATCTGAGTATGTTTCTACCGCTGGTGACTCAGGATATCGTCTCGTTCATACGCTCATATTCAAAAAATAGAATCAAAGATATTATGTTAAATTTGCTATAAAGTTTAACAAGCTAAATATTCTTCATCGGAAATGCTTATGGATATTGCAATAATACCCCTATCAAAAAATGTATATCAGGATTTGTTCAAATTTGAACAATATAACTGGAACTACTTTACACAAACAGTTGGTGAAAGACCTGATAGTTATCGAAATTATGACAGTTTTATATGTACTCAAAATGATATCCTAAAAGAGCAAGCGAAAAGTGACATTGCCTTCTATGTGATATATCAACAGGGTAAACTGGTGGGACGTATTAACTTACGCGATATTGAAAGCAGTAAAGCTAATTTAGGCTATCGCATTTGCCAATCAGCAGTTGGAAAAGGTATTGCTACTCTTGCAGTCAAAGAAATTATAGCTATTGCAATACAGATAGGTATAAAGCAGATTAATGCTGTAGTTTCAGAAACCAATCCTGCCTCAGAAAAAGTATTATTAAAAAATGGGTTTGAGTATTCACATACTGAAAATGATGCTGTAAGTCTGAATGACACTATGATCAACATTAGGCATTTCTATAAGCTGCTAGCAACCTAAAAAGTTATATCCCAGCGGAACCATCTAAAAAGGCTCATTAATCAATTAATAGACTACTCATAGCAGACTACTATATTGGAACCACTTAATGAGCAGTGATTAGTTTAGGTTTTTCCTTGGCCACATCAGCGATCAGATGCCGTGAGCACTTAGCCATTTTTTGAATATCAGAATAGCTATGACCTGATTCGAGTAGACTAGCGATGATCTTGCGCTTTCCAGTATCTTTCCTACGTCCTAAATACTTACCTTCTGCCTTGGCACGAGCAATACCTTGCATCTGACGGTTACGGCGATCCTCATAATCTTTTCGAGCAATGGCTGCGAGCATATCCAGCAGCATCGAGTTAATGGCCTGCAATATACTACTCATAAATTCAGTGCTGCTTTCAGGTTGAAGTGCCATATATGAGGTCGGCAGCTCTTTTGATACGATAGATAGCTTTTTTTCTGATAGCATTCTTTTGAGCGTATCCCAATCCGCTTGGTTCAAACGTGCCAAGCGATCAATTTGCTCAACTAAGATCACATCGCCCTTATGAGCATCTTCAATCAGCTGCATAAGCTTGGGTCGTACCAAGGTAGCGCCTGATTCGTTTTCGACATAGAAGGCAGCAATCTTGTGGCCATGGTCGTTGGCAAATGCTATGAGTTCGCTTTTGGCACGCTTAGCGTCTTGTTCTTTGGTAGACGCTCGTAGATACGCTCTAATAAACATAAACACCTAAAATAGTCTGTTATAAGTGGTTCCATTATAGCAGTCTGTTTTAAGTGGTCTGTTAATAGGTTTAAGGGCTAAAATAGCTGGTTCCGCTAGGGTATACCTAAAATACATATTCAACGCACCCTAAAGATACGGTTTCCTAATATACTGGCATTGCAGGTGAAAAATAATGAGCTATTTAAATGAAAAATGGAAACCAAACTTTGGAATTGTATATACATGGTTTGCAATGGATAAAAATGGTTTAATTGCTATGATGTTTAACAACTCGTGGGGAGATATACCAAAATCTATTCTAGGAATTAATGGCGCTGAGTTATTATTAGATGATCTAAATGAATTTACTTATGAAGAGTCTGAGAAATTTTCTGAATATCCTGTTCGTAAGGATGGTAAAGCTACTTTAGATCTATATTCTAGTCTAATGTACAGAGACTACAAGTCTAAAAAAGAGGTTGAAAACTTCATTCAACACAGATTACGTGATGAAAATGAAATGTCTGATTGGACTGTTCCTTCCTTTAAAGGTTACTTTATTTATGAAGCAGTTGAAGGAAGTAATGAAGGAGAAGATTATCCTGTGGGATATGAAGGTCAGACTAAAATAGGAGATTATTTTCGTCATCTTATGCCAACAGTATATGGTTCTATTAATGACTTCCCAAAAGAGCTATGGTACGGTATTGCCGTTTCAGATACATTAGATTTTACTAAAGATAGAGTGCTTGACAATGACAAGATCAATAACTACTTTCCTAGAAATTATGAATCCAGATAGATAATAATCCTTTGAATCTGCTACAACTTATTCATAGCCGATAGTTCGATGCCTGTATAGCGCACCGATCATGGATTAGTAGAAATGAATGCGACCATCAAAAATCGACCTTTATACACCCTATTAAACTATATTTGAGGATTGTTCTTAGCATACTGTAATCTTGCATACTGTAATCTTGCATAAAACTCTGGATCAGTATCCTCTAAGCTGTTCTCATACTCTTCTCTGGAAGTTAAGGATTCAATGAAACAATCAAAGCTATCAGCTATCAGCTATTTTGATTAAAGTATTAATGTCATCAGCATAAGAAGACTCATGATCATAAAAGTATACTTTGCCGTATTGCTTAGGCAGCAAACAAATGCAAAAGTTGTTACCTCCCTCATCATAAGCAAATGCCAGTAACCCTGTTTTCCTTGTGCTGTTGTCATCACCAAAGTTTGATTCTAATTGAACGTATTCAGGACCATCATGTATACCTAGCATACCGTGTATAATCGTTATACCTTCATCTTCTGATATATTGCAAATAGTATTAATAGGCTCTGCGCCATTAAAATTAAGGAGGTATTTACGATAATCTTCTGGCAAACGATACTGTATTGTTTGTTCAAAATCTTTTAGTACCTTAGTGCTAAGCTCTCCAAAAGGGTTAGCTGCTGTATACTTTGTTTCCATTAATTTATACCTTGATTTAAGTTTACATTTCTACATCTTACATTATCAAAATCTTAAAAAATATGAAACACAATCAATGTCAGGTGTATCTCTACAATTATCCTCGAAATATCAGCCTTATGTACACTCACAAGTACACTGCTATTATTTTCAGCAGATCAATCTATCAGCGCATATGACATACAGCTAGATGTTCAAGTCCTCACTAGGGTACCGTGCCTTTAGGATGCTATGAACATATCCATTGACAATAATTATCACTAACATTACTATTCAATGTTTTAAATAAACATACGTTCATTTATTAGGATTTTTAATGCGGAAATTTGTCCTAAGTTATCAAAAAGGAAGTTACCGAAAACTTTTTGTTGTGGCCTTAATCCTAAGTTTTGGTTTTTTCATAGACTCTTTTGTAGATAAAGATATGCCAAACATCTTAATGTGGCTAGGAGTGTTTTTAGCAGCTTTAAAACAAGTGATTATTCCTATAGACCTCGACCAAGATATTTTTTCATCAAAACCAAAGCTTACTAGCTACTATAATAAATATAGCATATGGCATAGAGCCGTGATGTTAGGTGATAAAGTCTCGTCCTTCATATTTACGGCTGGAATACTCTATAGCATATTTGGTTAACTGAATTATGCTTAGTAAGCCATAACAAACCTGTTGGAAATCACTAATATGATGGAAGAACTAATACCGATCGCTTATTTCTTAGGTATATTACTTATTTTAAATATTTTAAGTTTTCTATTTTATAAATATACCGATTTAGTCAAACCCAAACATCTGTATTGGTATTTCTTTGTAATTTCCATGATTATTTCAATCATCATACGCTTTCTATAGTTTTGACTATCACCAGTCATTATTGGTGACTAGACAACTCACTACCTAAAACTGGACAATCAAAATAGTAATTTAAACACGCTCGGCTTCTAACTTGGTTACTATGTCCTTAAAAACTTCTTCAAAGTGCTGGCTATCAGTACATCTTTTGAACGCATTACCATTCCAAAACCCTAAATGGAATATGATTGTAAGTCGCTTTTTATCCGCAGTTATCTGTTTAACTTCCGATAGGTTAACAATTCCATTATCTACAACTATAAAACTTGGCATCTAAATCTCTTTCTATGGTTCTTATTAATAATAGGTAGCTATAAATCTTACTTGCTCTATTTGGTTTCAGTATCAGAGTCGGGCAGGAATGTACGAATAATAAAGCGATAGATATCACAACATAGAGTCCAGAAAAACCAAAGCAATATAGCAGCACATGCACCCAAGCCGATAACAATAGTGCCTATTCTAATACCGCCATCCAGACCCCCATTCCAAATATGAGGTGCAATAGGTGGACCCATCGTAGCAATAAACGCCAAGAAAAAGCCTAGCATTACTATAAACCCTGTAATTGCAAGGCGTATCACTATTA
>NZ_JAFCTE010000027.1:0-8478 GCF_049895865.1 Psychrobacter sp. TWR1-1-1
GTTTGAAGCCTGCGTTATTTTGTTCGAGTAGCTTATCTATGTTTGGCATGGTTCTTAGCTAGTTGTGAATGTATTAGTTATTGTAAAACCCTCTGCTACTTTTGCAAGAGGTCTATTTTGTACAAGGTATCTTTTTAGAAGATATCTTTCTATAAGGCGTTTCCAAATTATAAGGACGAATATTATGAGTACTGATTCTAAAAACAATAATGCTAAAAAAAATAAAAAACCTGTTATCGATAACTCTGAAGATCTAAAAGACAGAATCACTGAGTCCATCGATGCTTTTAAGCTGCGTGCCAACCTTCTGATGGCCAATATAAAAGAAGGCGGGGAGGATGGCTACGATCATTCAACGACCACTGCCGGTGAGAAAGGGCTTAAATCAGGTAAGGTTTCAGAGTTAACGGTTATCGCACCTCTAAAAGAAGGCGGTGCAGAGCGTCTAAAGGAAATTTTAAAAATCGCTGGCGGCAATCTAAAAGGTGCCACGCGGGTTGGGACGTTGCACGATTTGCGCTTTGTATTTTTAGATGATGATACTAGAGTGCTATTTTGTACTGCTTATGATGGCGATTGGGACCCTTATATCGACGACTTTGCAACCAAAATCCCTGAGCTGATGGATATTTTATTCGGTAGCGTTGAAGGTTGGCCTGGCATTAAAGACCCGAGTGTCAAACAGTTCATTTTAGATCATCAAATCACTGCCGCTGGTTGGTATGTAGGAGTTCCGCATCTGACTATTCAAGATATTCGCCGCCAAGACCGCATCGTTAAAGGCATTAATAAAGCGCTGGATGAAGCACAGTCTTAAAGTTTGTGATAAAACAATAAGATATTACTAATTTATGCCATTCTTTTATATCACCATTTTTAAATGGGTTGGGTGATATAAAAGGTAAAGGCAAAGTAAACTCAGACAATGATAAAAATAGGGTTAACAATGAGTAAAAACACTGGAAATAATAATAAAAATGATAGTACTTCAAAAGATAATCATCCTTTAACCAGCAAACTGCATGAATTAAAGGATGACTTTGGCAATCGTATCGTAGATAGCAATGTTGAATCTTGGTTAGCAGATATTAAAAAAGAAGTCGGCGACGGTATCGAGACTTTAGCGAATAAAGCACGCGGCGTCTTTAATCCAAATACCGTCACCATGCAGCTAGAAGACATTCAATCCATTATTTTACGCGACCGACCAACGCCTTATTATGGAACAATCGTTGCGCTGAAAATCAATAATGCAGAAGCTGGGCGCCAACTACTCAAAACCGTTTTGCCTGACGTGACTGGCAGTAAGGCGTGGCATAAAGACATGCAAGCGACGCTATCTATTGTCATGACTTATGATGGTTTAGAGGCGCTCGGCGTGCCGCGGTCGTCATTGGATAGCTTTCCAGAATCCTTTAAAGCAGGTATGGCGAAGCGCGCAGAAAAGCTGCGGGATTTCGATATCAATGCCCCAGAAAACTGGGCTGCCCCTTTTGGTGATAAAGGCGATATCCATGTCGGTGCGGCCATTATTGCTGATAGTAAAGAGAAATGGCAAATAAAGCTAAAGGAGCTGCAAGACAATATTCAGTCGTATATCAATGAAGATAATCCCGCCAATGGCGATATTGAAATTCTTATGGAGCATACTTTCGGTTCAGACAATAACGTCAAAAACGTCTTTGGCTATCGCGATGGTATCAGTAATCCAGAGATTCAAGGCAGCGGTATTCAAACGCCGCCAAGTCTTGACGGTGAGGCGATAGCAGCAGGCGAGTTTGTATTAGGTTATAAGGGCGAAGCGGGCACGATAGCGCCAATGCCGCAGCCAGAAGTCTTGGGCAAAAACGGCTCATTTATGGTATTGCGTGCCTATAACAGTCATGTCGCCGCCTTTAATAAATTTCTAAAAGATAATACGCAGAGTGACGAAGAAGCGGAGTTACTGGGCGCAAAAATGTGGGGACGTTGGCGCTCAGGTGCACCTTTAGTCTTATCTCCTGAGCACGATGATAAGAAACTGGGCGATGACCCCAACCGCAACAATAATTTTGGCTATAAAGATGACCCTTATGGTAAAAAATGTCCATTTGGCGCGCATGCTAGGCGTATGAATCCAAGAGACAGCAAAGACTTTATTTTATCTGATGTGCGTTTGCATCGTATTGTTAGACGCAGCGTTGGTTTTGGTGAGGCATTGTCGCCCGATGTAACTGAGGATGATGGCAAAGAGCGCGGGTTATTCTTTATTGGTATCAACGCCCATGCTATGGAGACCGTTGAGTTTTTACAATCGCAGTGGATCAATGATGGTAATTTTATGAGCTTAGGAGAAGAAAAAGATCCGATGCTTGGTGTCCATCATGGCGATAAAGACGCAGCTGCCGATACCTTTACCGTACCTGCTGACCCTATTCGTCAGCGCTATCACGGTATCGAAACCTTCAATACCTTGTACGGCGGTGAGTATTTATTTATCCCAAGCTTATCGGCATTAGAATGGATTAGTGAATTGTCTTAAAAGTTTAAAAATACCGTTTCATTTACAAGAACAGCTACTTATAAAAAAGGATTGAAAAATGTTAAAAAAATTATTCAAAACTAAATATGTGCCTTATGATGCAAAATATATTCAACTGAGCGCAGAAGACGAACGTAATATCCGCACCATTACCGACGATATTAAAAACTATATCGCTCGAAGTGATAAAGCCAGCAACATCGATTATCATACGCGCGATGCTCATGCCAAAGGCTACTGCGCCCTTAAAGCCAAGTTTGAGATATTAGACAATCTGCCTGCTGAATACGCGCAAGGTTTTTATGCCAAATCAGGCATTCATGATGCCGTTATCCGTTTTTCTAATGGTGCCTCGCGTGTTTCGCCTGATAGTAAGCTTGGCTTAGCGCAAGGCTTAGCGATTAAGGTCTTTGATGTAGCAGGTGAAAAACTCGCGCCAGGCGAAGAAGACAGCACTAACTTTGATTTTAATTTGATCAATCATCCGGTGTTTTTCTGTAATCGAATCGAAGATTATGCTTATATCTCTAAGCTGTTTTTAGAGCTACCAAAATACACTGAAAAAGGCGCAAGAGGTAAAGCGCAATTGGCCTTTAATTGGTTAACCAACTATGGCTCAAGGTTACCGACCAAAGAATCTTTTAAAACCTTTAAAGCAGTTGGTGGATTTACAACGATTGAGCCAAAAAACACCTTACTTTATGATTTCCATTCACAAGGTGTGGTGCGTCATGGCGACTATATGGCGAAGATAAGAGTCACGCCAACCAAAGCAGCGGCTAAAAAAGTTACCCGTCGTGAGCTTGATGTGAATGCACGCGAGGAAGCGATTCGCCCGCTGATTATCGATGAGATACGCGAGCATGATTATCAGTTTGATATCCAAATTCAGCTTTGTCGTCATCTAAAAAAGCAGCCGATTGAAGAGATAACCACCGAATGGAAAGAATCTGATGCGCCATTTGTGACGGTAGCAACGCTGACGATTCCTTGCCAAGATGTGCCTGATGACGGTCATTTTGATATTATGGAAAGCTTGTCTTTTACGCCATTTCGTTGCTTAGAGGAAAACCGTCCGATTGGTAATTTGCAACAGTCGCGTCTAAAAGCATATCAAATAGCCTCGCAGACTCGTCATAAACTGAATGACGTTAAACGCCGCGAGCCTAAGAGCTTAAAAGAAACCTTTGATAAGTCATTCTTTTAACTATGTCTAAATTGAACCTTAAAGCGTATGACCCTTGCCGTCAAATCCGTATTTAAGTTCTCGTTTCTATGCGCATTGGCAGCCACGTTAGCAAACAACTGACTTGGGTATATAAAATAACCCTTAGTCTTAATCGCATCGTCTTTAATATCAGCAGTAATCACGTCATCAGGAAGAGCGGCATAATTAACACTCTCATCCCCCGCCTCAATATAACTGGAGAAGTTTTCACTAATAAAGCGATAGAACAAAGTCCCCAACACATACTGTTTAAAGTCCCACCCATCGACTGAGCCACGAACCTCGTTTGCAATTTGCCAAATTTGTCGATGCAGTTCCGCACGTTGTTGGGTACTTGTCATGATAAAAAATCCTGTAAAAAAATAAGAGACTAAAACTTACGCACATTGTGCCTAACTAAAAATACATTATCCACGATAACCGTCATCATGGGGCGCTAACGCATCAATCTGCTGATTTGAGAACAACTCACGGATGTCATCATCCGTATATTCCGTATCATCAGGTTGCTTATGTTGTCCATGCTCCTGCTCAGTTGGCTGATCATTAGCTTTAACTGCCTCTTCATCTAGGCCAATATCACCCCCCAAGCTTTTCACCATACTTGCAAACAACTCTTTATCTGACTTTCTGGTTAAAAACGCTGGAAAGTTTTTCGCAAAGTAATTTTGAATAAATTTTTCATCCTCACTCTCTCCTGCTAACACTTGCCCTAAAAAAGCGCCCATCAATATTTTTTGTTTGTTTAATCGCTTATCAAGCTTCACTTGCTGCAGCTTTGCTTTACGCTTTAACTCTTCTAACCGTTGACGTTCTTTTAACTCATTAGAATCTTGATTATCAAAAATAGACAGTGGCGCTTTATTATTAGATACTGACACTAGATTTATCCTTATCAATTAAATTTTACTCAGCATAGCAAGCACCTTACTATCATTCAATCACTTGTGATAAGCTTTAACACAATTACATCCTAAACCTTAGATAGCTTAGTTTATTATTTAATGGTGGCGTCTCCCTGACTAAGGGCGAAGTAACGACTCAAAATTCAATCTATCCACTTCGTTACTGTCTTAATTTTGAATCCTTCTTCGTTGGGGAAACCCCAAACCCCGCACACCACGAAAAGCGGTGGTGTGCAAAAAGCAAAAATAGCAGGTGACTTTTTATGACAATGGTACACATTGCAACAAAGGCGATTTCTCGAAAAGCAGGACAGTCGGCAGTGGCGTCGGCGGCCTATCGTGCTGGCGATGTGCTTGATGATGCCAAATATGGCAAGACCCATGACTATAGTAAAAAGTCTGGGGTGATGAGTAGCGATATCGTCTTACCGTTCTCATTAAAAGCGCTAGGAGTGAGTGTGGATAGAGAAACGCTTTGGAATACCGCTGAAGCGGCAGAGACACGTTCGGACAGTCGGGTGGCGCGTGAGTGGCTGATTAATTTGCCTCATGAGTTGTCTGAAGAAGAGCGCCATTCACTGGCTATAAGCTTTGCCCAAAAGCTTTGCGACGATATGGATGTGATTGCGGATGTGTGTATCCATCGTCCGGTGATGAAATTGCCTTTTGATCCTAATGTACCGCCAAGCTCGAAGTATTTGCGTGAGGGTGAGGAGAACCCTGATCCCCGTAATTTTCACGCGCATATTTTAGTCACTACTCGAGCGCCTACCATTGGACCAAATAAAACCTTGGCATTTGATCCAAAGCTTAAGACCCCGTTTGAGTGGTCCAATAAAAAACGTAAGGCGCATGATCTGCCGTCATCGATGCAGGAGATTAAGCGTGTTCGGGAGATGTGGGTAGATACCGCCAATAAGGTATTGGCCGAATATCATCTACCGCTGATGGATGCGCGCAGTTATAAGGATCAGGGGCTTGATCAGCAGCCCACCATTAAAATGGGCGTGGAGGCGACGGCCATGGAGCGCCGAGGCATCACGACCGAAAAAGGTAATACCAACCGTGCCATCAAAGCACGCAACAAATTGGTGGCTGACAACCATATCAAACAGGAGGCAGACAATGAGCGACGAATTAGCGCACTTAGAAACGGACTTGCTTGGGCAACTGAGAAAAATGCAAGACTACCTGGCAGCATTGGAGGCACAAAACAGCGAGCTGATTTTACAAAACAACTCTCTAGAAGCTCAGACAATCTCATTGCATACTGCACAGGACAGTCTCATAGAACGGCAGCTCGAGTTGACGACACAAAACGATGCATTGAAGACGCAAAATCAGGCATTGCTTGGGCAGTTAAACGATGCGAAAACCTACCAAAGTGGATTAATGGAACAGACGAAAGAAGCCAAAAAGCACAACAACGCATTGATCTCTCAAAACAGTGGGTTACTGCAAACACAAAAAGAGCTGCAAACAGCGAATCAATCGCTCAAGACATCCATCGAGACATTGCAGAGCGAGCAAAAGCAGCCCCCAGCCCCTTCGATGACGACGCACGACGAGCAAGAGCTGCTCGACTTGATCGACAGCAAGGACGCATTAATCGAGACACTCGAGAAAACCGTTACGAAGATGAGAGAATCTTTGAGTATGTTGAACGTATGAAGCTGCACTTAGCCATGCGCTTGATACAACGTCATCGTGAGGCGATGGCCATCAACTGGGCGCAAGGAGAAACCGCGGCTGACGCCCCTGATAAATTTGATCAACGGCAAGTGGCGCAACTCAGCGAGTTTGCACAGCGCCATGGTATTGAGGACCACGATAAAGCGGTGGAATTTACCGCGCACTTACGCCAAGTGGCCAAACGTTTTGATTACACGCTGGTTGAAAACAACAAAGCCATTATCAAGCTGTTGCGTGATCCTAACGCTGAACGTGAGCAGTATCTAGCGCTTATCAAGCATTTTACAGATTTCAGAGACAATATCGATCAAAAACGAGCGGCATTTAATACCAGTATCATTGACAAACTGGGCGGTAGCGCAGGAGAGGTTGGCAGAATGACTCGGGACATCATCTCATCATTTAGCTATACAAAAGGATTAACGGATTACATCAATCAGGATAACTACCCAGCTGAGGCAAGAGAGGTTGCTAGAGAACATTTAGCAAATACCTTGGATAAAACCTGTGAGCAGTTCAAACTTGCGTTTCGTGATGTGAACTCGTTACCAAGAACCCAGCGTAAAACCTACTCAGAGGCTCTTAAAACCACTCTAGAGACGTTTACTAAGCAATATGACGGAAAGCTGTCTGAAAGCCAACACAAAGCAATACAGAGCGGTCTAAAGTCTTATCAGTATCAATTGGATAAAGTTAATACACCCAGTCGGGGATTTAGTCCCTAATCTAATCCTAAAAAACTGTCAATGAAGGAGATATCACTTAAGTACAATATTTCGTTTAAGTGATGCTTTTTTTACTTATCCACAGAATTTTTTATCAACCGTTTCTTTGAAGGGTTTTATTTACTCCTGTTTACTCCTGTTTACTCCTGTTTAAGAGCTTTTTTTCTTCTTTATAATCAATATGTTGCATAACAAAAAAAGAGTAAATGAGCCAAAAAAAGAGTAAATGAGCCAAAAAAAGAGTAAATGAGCCAAAAAAAGAGTGATTTAAAGATAGCTATTTATTTTACTATTTTTATGATAGTTTATGTCATGTGAAATTACAGTAAACGTAGAAATAGTGGAATATAAAATGGAAAGTAACTTAGTAGTACAGTCAAATGATTTAGTTCTTGCTACTTATACGATGACAACAAAAGAAAAAGAGCTTTTACTAACTTGTATTAGCCAAATTGATAGCCGACCTGATGCCCCAAATATCAGTAAACAAACTAAATTTACTATTACTGCTGACGAAATAAAAAAGCTTTTTTATCGTGATAGCAACGCAAAAAATATCTACCGTGATATTGAGCAAGCTAGTAACCGCTTGTTTGAAAGGGAAGTTAGTATCGCACTGCCGGACAATGAAGTATTGCGTACTCGCTTTGTTAGTAGTGCTCTATTTAGCCCAAATACAGGCAAAATTACGCTAACTTTTGCAGAGGATATATTGCCGTATTTGACACAATTGAAAGCAAATTTTACTAAATATAAGTTGTTAGAGATCAGTGAGCTATCAAGCATACACTCAATACGCTTATATGAATTAATAGTATGTTGGATTGGACAGTATCAATACAGTAAGGCGTATGAACTTGAAGATTTTAAATATGTCATGGGTATAAAAGGCAAGTACAAGCAATTTAGTGAACTTCGGAAATATGTGATTGATAAAGCATTAGAAGAGATTAACGAAAGTACAAATTATAAAGTTAGTGTGGAATATAAAAAAAAGAGTAGAGGTAAAGGTTACGAGGGATTAACGCTCAAATTCCATCGGAAAACATTAGACAAACTAACCAGTGAAGATGGCACTCTGTCACAAGCTACCATACAGTCTATTGTTGATAACGTGCAGTTTATGAATGACTATAATAATCATCCAGGCCTAAGTTATGACGGCAAAATGCAAAATGAGGCATTTAAGCGCGAAATGATAAATATTATACAGCGAGAGCCTGAAAGCTTTAACAAGCCCAATAAAGGGTTAGAGAGCTATCTGCCAAAGGTTAAACACTAATATTTTGAGCCCATCCCATATTCTGTGTAACTGCCCTTTAGATTAAATGCTTACTGATACGGTCATCAAACATAATCATAAAACGATTCAGAGCAGACGTCCAGTTACGGATTGGCATCGACCAC
>NZ_JAFCTE010000028.1:0-7886 GCF_049895865.1 Psychrobacter sp. TWR1-1-1
AACGCCAAGAAAAAGCCTAGCATTACTATAAACCCTGTAATTGCAAGGCGTATCACTATTACTAATATGTTATCAACCCATGTATCATTCTTCTTATGCTCTAGAAACTTAAACATGACCATCCTTTTTTTTGGCTACTTAACTTTCAATTGCTTTAAGTCCCTTTACCAAATCTGCCATTAAATCCTTATCCGTCTGTCTGGTCAGGAAATTCAATAGATTATCAGCCGTATATTCTTTCAAACCATCTACTGAATTATTCTCTAAAGCATCTACCAAAAAAGCACCCAGTAGAATTTTTTGCCGTGTTAGCTTCTTATCTAGCTTCTGCTTCTCTCTATTTATCTTAAGCTCAAGATCATTAATCTTCTGCTGTTCCTTTAAATCATTACCACCAAGTAAGCCCATACCCTTTTCCTTATATCATGAAATTATTTATTCCCATGACTATAGCAACTTCGCCAGTACCTAACAACAGTTTATGATATAGTTAATTGACGGATGGTTAAGTCCCACTGACTAAGTGCGAGTTTTCGACTTCACAAATGTTTATTCCCTACGGTCATACATTTATGAAGTCAAAACATCGGCAGGGGTAAGACCCCCACACCCCCAACACTACGAAAAGACGTAGTGCTAAAAACTAAGAACTAGAGCTTTTAGAAATGGCTATTTTTATCGCATCAACTAAATCAATATCTCGAGGTAATGGACAAAGTGCCGTTGCTTCTGCAAGCTATCGTGCTGGTGTTGAGCTTGTAGATAAGCGATATGGTAAGACCCATGATTACTCAAAAAAGCATGGCGTGATGAGTGCGGATATTATTTTACCGTCAGCATTGGCAGATGCTAAGGCTACTGTTGATCGGGGCGATCTTTGGAATAAAGCGGAGGCTGCCGAGAAGCGAGTCGATGCGCGCGTGGCTCGCGAATGGTTGGTTAATCTACCGCATGAATTAAGCGCAGAAGACCGAAAAGAGCTGGCGCACCAGTTCGCCCAAACCCTAGCTGATCGTTACGGTACGATTGCCGATTGCGCCATTCACCAACCCACACAAAAAGAGATTGATCGGGGCGCAGACCCGCGTAACTTCCATGCTCATATACTTTTCACCACGCGCACCGCAGAACTTGACGATAATAACGAGATCGTATTGAAAAAAAAAGGCAACCATTGAGCTATCAGACAACAAGCGCAGATCGCTCGGACTAGAGCGCGTCAGCGAGGAAATCAAAGAGGTTCGAAAAATTTGGGAGCAGACGGCAAACGATAAACTAGCCGAGCATAATCTTAACTTTATCGATAGTCGTAGCTATGCAGATCAGGGCAAAGACATTGAGCCGCAACTCAAGATGGGTAGCGTTGCAACCAAGCTAGAGCGTGACGCATACGAGACAGCAAAAGCAGCAGCAAAGGAAAAAGGCGAGCTATTTAACGGCATCGTCCCAGTGACGATCAGAGGTGAGATTAACCTGATGATTACTGAGCGCAACCGTCTAGTACGGACACGCGAACTTGCCGATCTGCGCGAAAGTCAATTATTTATCGTCCCAGCTGCTCCCACACCGAAGTATAAACCCAGTCAAGACAGCAATGACGAGCTAGAACAGGCTGAATCAGTGGTTGAGCGGATAAAACAGGCACGTATTCAGCGCCAGATTGCCAAGGAAGCAGCTGACGCATTAGAAAAACAGCGTATTGCTCAGCAGCAGCGCGATATGGCGGACAAAAAAGAGCGTGAGCGCCTATTAGCGCAAGAAGAAGCGCGTCAGGCAAAGCGTGAGCAGCACCGCGTCCAAATAGCAGCACAAGAGGCCGACTTTAAGGCGCAACACGGTCATATCTCGCATCAAGAGCTATCAAATCAGCACCGACTACTAAAAAATATAGACCAAGAAAGCGACTTTGGCCAACGCCTTAAAACCCTCCTGCACCTTGATCAGCAAATGAGCGAATGGCAACACTACCGCAGTGAGCCGGGCACCACTGACCACCAAAAGCAGCTTACAGGCCGTGAACAGCATAAAATTGGCAGCCACATTATCAGCCATAGTAAGCAGCTGCTTGAGCATATCAAGTCCATAAGCGACCTATCGACAAGGCAAGCACACACTAAAACTTTAGAGCGCGTCTTCGATGACATCAAAGATCGACAACAAAGCGCCCTTAGCCCTGATCAGCAAGGCCAAATGCGAACGGTATCCGCTGAAATCAATGGTTATAGCCGTGATATCAACCGCAGTCGGGGCATGAGTCTTAGCTTTTAACGCTCATAAGCAATACTAAACGACACTCACGGTCGCATAGAGTCATCTCAAATGCTTCTCAGGCATCCCACAGCGCCTTTTTGATGCTAGGGTGGCATAAGATATAAATCACCCTAAAAACGTCTACAGCAGCTCTCAGAGGCTAAATAGCATCATAATTAGCGACTAGGAACAATCCATGCCACAAAATGACCTCTCTATTCCATTAGAAGACCTACTGATTACGCTTCAAACGTATACCAAAAAAATAGATAAGCAGCTGATTGACAGCTCAAACTTAAGCCACGCGCATTATAAACAAGCGCAAGATATCTCTGAGTGGGCAAAAGAGCTGACTTCACTGCTAAAAACGTATCAAAATAAAGAAGTCCTACTCCAATCAGACTTTGTTTCAGCCATTAACAAAGAGATAGAGAGAGTCTTTGAAGCCAATGAAGAGAGCTACCATAAGCGTATTGATGAGGGCTTCACTAAGCACGTCACTGATGCTAGTGATGAATTCTTAAAAAAAACAAAGCTGCTTAATAAAGACTTAGTGAAGATACAGACCTCTGTTACTAGTGTTGCTAGTAACCTTGACGATACTAAAGACAAGATAGCTGAGCTAAATATAGATGCTTCCAAACAGATGCTAGATAACGTTAAGCAAGAGTTTGGCCGTCACTTAATTATCACACTTGTAACCTTGCTCATCGTCGTTTGTGTTCTAGGTGCTGGGTTAGTGTGGATGTTTATACCTAGCAAAGCTGCAATCAGTGAACGGCAGGATAGCTATGATTCTCTTGCTAAGGCTCAAGTTGCACATAAAGTTATCGAAAAACCTAATGGTTATTATGCGAGGGTTGATCCCAAGGACTGCATTGAAGATGAAAAAAGCTCTTTCTACAGTAAATCAGTGTTATGCAAATTTAAGTAATTAGCTTCCTAAACCAACCATTAAAAATGGTGCTTTGTTTTTTAAGCTTATCCACAACTAAAAGGCTTTTAATGCTTTTAAATGCTTTTAAATGCTTTTAAGAACCTTGAAGTCTATATGTATCAAGGGTCGTGAGTGTATGATGACGACATCTATCGGGTATGATGACGACATCTATCGGGTATGATGACGACATCTATCGGGTATGATGACGACATCTATCGGGTATGATGACGACATCTATAAACTTGACTAGATGACGACATACAATTATATTGTCGTCATCTAGTCAAGTTTATAGGAGAGGTTTACGAATGGAATCTAGTCAAGGTAGCAGTATGAATAATCTAGTGGTTAAATCCAACCGATTGAACACAGCTATACAAAATCTGTCATTAGTTGAAATTAGATTAATACAGCTAGCCGTTATTGATAGCAGGGAAACTCAGACAGGACTGACAGCCGATGACCCTTTGCGCATATCAGCTAAGCGTTATGCGGAGTGCTTTGATGTAGATGTTGATACGGCTTACGATGTGCTTTTATCAGCAGAAGCAACACTTTTTGAACGTAGGTTCTCATTTATAAATGATCGGGATAATCAAGTTAAAACGCGTTGGGTTAGTCAGGTTGAATATATAAAAGGTGAAGGCTCAATTGAAATTATTCTTACACCAGCAGTGGTCAAAGAAATAACACGTATCGATGGTTTGCAAACATTTTTTACTAAATATCTGCTAGGACAAACAGCAACGCTCAATAGCGTATATTCAGTTCGTCTTTACGAACTTTTAATTCAATGGCGTAAAGCGAAGAAAACCCCATTATTTGATTTGGAAACGTTCAGAGGTCAATTAGGGTTAGGAGTCGATGATTATAAGCGTATGAGCGATTTTAAGCGTCGCGTATTAGATGCCGCTGTTGCTGAGATCAACGACAAAACAGACTTGAAAATAAGTTATGAACAAGAAAAAAGCAAAAGTACAATCATAGGTTTTAAATTTAAAGTAATTACTAAGAGTAAGCCTAATCAGCCACAAGAAAGAACCGTAAACCGTGATGCTTATACAGCAGATATGTTCACAATTGATGGACTATCTGACAAGCAGTTGTGGCGTATCAGTCGGCATAAAGAGTTTATAAGCACATACAGCGACCTTGCTAGAGGCGACGCTGGTAAGAACTGGTCAGCATACAGTGATTTTATAGTAGGTGAGATCAAAAAAGACGCTTCCAAATTTAGTAAGAAACGTCCTATACGCGAATATTTAGATGGAAATGAAGCAGACTATGACTTCTCAAGATAACGACAAAGGCTCGACCACTTAAAATAGTCTGTTATAACTGGTTCCCTTATATCAGTCTATTTTAAGTGGTCTGTTAATAGGTTTGAAGGGTGAAATAGCTGGTTCCCTTGGGGTATACATAATAAGACCATCTAATGGTGTATTTAGAATACATCATGATAGGGATGTAAGTGGTAAATTATAGCGTTACCTTGATTAACTAAAAGGACAAGTAGTTATGGAAAAGATATTAACAACATTCTTGCTTACTGGCATTATGCTGACAGGGTGTACTAAAGCCATTGATACTAAGATGAATGGCATTCAAAACAATGTTCCAACCGTGAAATCGGATGTTGAGAAGGATTTTGAAGACCTTACAGTACAAGCTAATCTAGGAGATGGTTCAAGCCAAGCGGAATTAGGGCTTATATACTACTATGGTAGAGGCGTTCCTCAAGATTATTCAAAAGCATTTTATTGGTTACAACAAGCAGCTAACCATGGACATAAAGAAATGCAGGGGATGCTGGCATTGATGTATGAGAAGGGTCAAGGCGTAGATCAAAACGATGCTAAAGCGTTTGAGTTATATCAAAACTTAGCCAATGACGGTATTGATTTATACCAATCAAAAATTGGAGATATGTACCTTAAAGGTAAAGGCACAACCCAAAGTGATACGAAAGCTTTTGAGTGGACGCGCAAGGCAGCTTTGCAGGATCTTCCAATGGCTCAATCAGGGCTGGCAGTATTCTATGAGAAGGGTATCAATATACAGCAGGATAAAAACAAAGCGCTAGAATGGTATCAAAAGTCTTGTAGCAATGGATATCAGTTTGCTTGTGCTGAATATCGAAGAATTCATCAAAAATAGATATCTAAACCCTAAACATTTCCTAAAAAATTAGGGTTATAGCCTACAGTTCGATGCCTGTATAGCGCACCGAACATAGAGCATCAAAAACCTGACTCTCATATACCCTATTAAACTATATTTGAGGGTTGTTCTTAGCATGCTGTAATCTCGCATAAAACTCTGGATCAGTATTCGCTAAGCTGTTTTCATACTCTTCTTCAGAAATTAAAGATTCAATGAAACAATCAAAACTATCAGCTATTTTAATGAGGGTATCAATATCATCAGCGTAAGAAGACTCATGATCATAAAAGTACACTTCACCATAATGTTTGGGTAGCAAGGAAATACAAAAATAATTTCCAAATGCATCATCAGAAAATGCAAGTAACCCTGTTTTTTTTGTGCTGTTATCATCACCAAAGTTCGATTCTAATCGACAGTATTCAGGACCGTCATGTATACCTAGCACGCCGTGTATTCTCGTTTCGCCTTCAGCATCTGATATACTGCAAACAGTATTAGTAGGCTCTGCGCCATTGAAATTAAGGAGATATTTTCGATAATCCTCTGGTAAACGATACTGTATTATTTGTTCAAAATTTTCTAATGCCTTAGTGCTAAGCTCTCCATAAGGGTTAGCTTTTTGATATTTTGTTTCCATGAATTGATACCTTGATTTAAGTTGATCTTTCACACCTTACATTATCAAAATCTTAAAAAATAGGAAACATAATCAATATCAGGTGTATCTCTGTTATTTTCCTCGAAATATCAGCGCTATGTACACTCACAAGTACACTGGAATTATTTCCATAGATCAAACTCTTATTATCATTATCCTACAACCGAGTATTCAAGTCCTCACTAGGGTGCCGAACGATTATCATCAAAGCACACTCCATCACAGAGTATCAATTTTCTTGTAGAATTCCTTGGTTTAGTCGATAATATTTGATTAAAAAAAGCGTTGTATTTATATGCTTACCAGCTTTTTTGAACTCATTTTATAAGAAACTTAATTTATTGATAACTCGGTAAGGAAAGCTTAATGTCTAATTTTAGATTGGTAGTAGGAGCACTTACGACACTTATACTTATGAGTATAGGTTGTAGTCACAAAGAGCCTAACAGCGTTAATGAAGTAAAAGAAAACTCATCAGAAGCCATAACAAAAAACATCTCAGAAGAAGTAGAGGTGCGTGGAAATTTTAAAAGAAGCTTTGAAGTATATCAGCTAGAGGCAAATGGCAAAACTTACTATGTGGCAGATCCAAAACAGCTTTTGATAGAAAACTCTAATAAGATTGGTCAAGACGGCTACTACAAATCGTTCGAAACTTGTGTGGTTGGAGTAATTGGCTCTGAAGGTGGTTACGGGCCTACTGGTAAATATGAAAACAAAATTACAGTTAGCAAAGTCTGTGTTTAAAAAAGGTGTACAGCTAATAGGCCAACGCCATTCTAGGAGGTAGCGTGTTATTAGACCATACCAAATCTATACGTTGACAATAATTATCACTAACATTCCTATTCAATATTTTAAACAAACATAGGTTCATTTATTAGGATTTTTGATGCGGAAATTTGTCCTAGATTACCCAAAAGGAAGTTACCGCAAGTTTTTCATTGTGGCTTTAATCCTAAGTTTTGGTTTTTTCATAAACTCTTCTATAGATAAAGACATACTAAACATCTTAATATGGCTAGGAGTATTTTTAGGAGCTTTGAAGCAAGTTGTCATACCTATAAATCTAGATCAAAAAATATTCTTATCGAAAAAAAGATACTCTATAAGTGATGATGACTTTATAAGTCATTACAACGGTAGCTCTATTATGCATAATAACAACAAGGGTAAAACCTTGCATAAATGGATAATACTGGGTGATGACATTTTGTCGCTTTTGTTTATTGGTGTCATACTCTATAGCATATTTGGTTAACTGAATTATATTAGTAAGCCATAAAAAAACTGTTATAGATTACTAATAGGATGAAAGGCTTGCTACTTACAACTGGGCGTTCTAAGTAGCGGACTCAAATCTGTTCAGCTTCCAACTTGGCTACTATATCCTTAAAAACCGCTTCAAAATGCTGGCTGTCAGTACATCGTTTGAATGCGTTACCATTCCAAAATCCTAAATGAAATGTGATTGTAAGTCGCTTTTTATCAGCAGTTATCCGTCTAATTTCCGATAGGTTAACAATTTCATTGTCTACAACTATAAAACTTGGCATCTAAATCTCTTTCTATGGTGTTTATTAATAATAGGTAGCTATAAATCCTACTTGCTCTATTTGGTTTCAGTATCAGAGTCGGGCAGGGATGTACGAATAATAAAGCGATAGATATCACAACATAGAGTCCAGAAAAACCAAAGCAATATAGCAGCACATGCACCCAAGCCGATAACAATAGTGCCTATTCTAATACTGCCATCCAGACCCCCATTCCAAATATGAGGTGCAATAGGTGGACCCATCGTAGCAATAAACGCCAAGAAAAAGCCTAGCATTACTATAAACCCTGTAATTGCAAGGCGTATCACTATTA
>NZ_JAFCTE010000029.1:0-7693 GCF_049895865.1 Psychrobacter sp. TWR1-1-1
CATTATGTGGATTCCAACGTTTTTTTATCCGGACTTTTATCCATTGGCTTAGCTTTATATGTTGGTTACCTATACAGTTTAGATATGTTTTATGGTGGGTTAGGCATGTTTCTAGTATTGTTCTTACGTTGGCTATTTTTAGACAAAATTGATGCAGTATTACTACCTCTTCATATAAAAGAATCTCATGATAGATGAAATAGGTATGATGATTGCTGGTTTTATATCAGGGAATAGTGCTGGTAAAAGTAGAAAAATAAAGGTTTGGGCTAGTGTAACTATAGGTCTACTGTTTTTTCTAATGAACTTTCTACTGGATTTATTCGGGCGCAATCCTATAATTTTAAATAATGTTTTGGTTTTAGTTGGTATATCTTTAGTTATAAGTACAGTGGCTTACATTCTTTTAACGATATTTAGTGCAGAGGATACTGTATGAATTTTCTTCTAATATTTATTACCCAAATTAACTTTTAGTAGGAAAGAAGATGCTCTATATATCAACTAGAACTACTTTTATTCGTTTACTTTTGATTCTTACGATTGGGTTATCAGGATTATCCATTGTTCAAGTCAGTCAAGCCTCTGTAACGCTCCAAGCGCAAAACTCAGAAAAGACAGCACTCGCACGTCAATTAATTAATATAGACGGCTCAAAGCAAGGATATAAACAGGCTAACCAAGTCGGGATTGAGTTGATGCGTAATAATATGCCTATGGCTCCTGATGAGTTTTTTATACGTTTATCAGAAAACCTTAACGCTTACGACTATGAAACAAGCTTGACTACTTTATATGCTCAAGTGCTTAGCGTTGATGAATTGAATGCCTTGGTTGACCTATATAGTAGTCCTACTGGAAAGTCTTTAGCTAGTAAAATGGGCATACTATCAGAGCGTTTAGCCTACCAACAAAATCAAATTGTAGAAACCATAGTTCAGCAAACTATGAATGAGATGGGTGTATTAACGCAATAAAGTTGTTATGACAAACTCAACTTGGATAAGGAGACGGATCATAAAAACTATATTTCAACAGTTGAATTTAAGGTGTTCTGTAATATTTGGAATGCTGACAATACTCATTTCTACCTCTACTCTAGCGGCTCCTGTTCTTTTTGAAACTACAACAAAGTCTATAACAGATATACCTATTACAACATGGAAAGAAATGCGCGATGCTCAAGTCGTCAAGCAAGATTTAGATTATTCATGCGGCGCATCTTCACTATCCACTATCTTGACGCACTTTTATCAGCAGCCAGTCACTGAAGAGCAAATCTTAACAGACATGAATCTGACGAGCATGATGGCATCTTTTCAAGACTTAGCTGTCGTTAGTCAAAAATACGGCTTTACTGCTAAAGGTATCGCTACTAACTACGACACATTAAAAAAGCTAAAGATCCCTGCTATTGTCTACCTTAATCATAAGCGTAGTGATCATTTTAGCGTCATCAAATCTATTAACGACACACATATCGTATTAGCAGACTCAAGCTGGGGAAATAGAACATTAACCAGATCACAGTTTGAAGCGATGTGGCATACACGTTCTAATGACAACCTAAAAGGTAGTTTACTACTTATTTTACCAACGACGACCGACCAGAAAAGTAATACTAGTTTAGCGTTTATGGAAATTCAAAATAATCAGAAATTACTACAACAAAGTGTTGAGCTATTTCGCTTCCCCATATAGCTTTTACTATCCTTATATCTAAATGTTGAACTAAGAAAATGGTAGTTAACATTTTTTAATAGATCTGTTTTGATGACTTATCTAAGTTGTTGATCAGTTCGCTCATCAAATCTTTATCACCCTGCCTAGTCAAAAAATCTTCTAAATTTTTAGCAGTATATTGAGATAGTCCTGGTACTTTATCTGTCTCTAATAACTCCGCCATGAAAGCTCCTAACAATATTTTTTGTCTTGTTAGCTTTTTATCCAGCTTCTGTTTTTCACGATTGATCTTTAGTTGTAAATCATTAATACGTTGCTGCTCTTTTAGTTCACTATTATCTAAAATGCTCATAGTAATATCTCGTCGTTAGTGTTTCTGTCTTTTGTAACTATAACAACTAAAACAAACTTCAACAATACACCATGCTATAATTTGTCTACAGTGTTTGAAGTCCCACTGACTAAGTGCGAGTTTTCGACTTCACAAATGTTTATTACCTACGGCAATACATTTATGAAATCAAAACATCGGCAGGGGTAAACCCCCACACCCCCAGCACTACGAAAAGATGTAGTGCTAAAAACTAACAGATAGAGCTTTCAGAAATGGCTATTTTTCTAGCATCGACTAATTCAATATCACGAGGAAGCGGACAAAGTGCCGTTGCCAGTGCGAGCTATCGTTCTGGTGAAATTTTAGAAGATAAACGATACGGTAAGACGCATGACTACTCCAAACGTTCAGGTGTGATGAGCGCGGATATTATTTTGCCCTCAGCATTAACTGCTGCCGGCGCTACTATTGATCGTAGTGATTTATGGAACAAAGCAGAGAGTGCCGAGAAACGCAAAGATGCAAGAGTGGCTAGAGAATGGCTTGTTAATCTACCGCATGAGTTAAGTGAGCAAGATCGTAAGACACTGGCGCATAGGTTCGCCCAAACCCTAGCCAACCGTTACGGCACGATCGCCGATTGTGCTATTCACAAACCAACTCAAAGAGAGATTGATCGGGGTGCTGACCCTCGTAACTTCCATGCTCATATCCTGTTTACTACTCGTACGGCAGCAATGGGCAATAATCATGAAATCATCTTGACTGACAAAGCCGATATTGAGTTGTCCGACACGAAGCGTCGTGAGCTTGGCATGGAACGAGTCAGTCTTGAGATTAAAGAGGTTCGCCAACTATGGGAGCAGCTTGCCAATGAAAAATTAGCTGAGCATAAGCACGATTTGATAGATTGCCGTAGCTATGCACATCAAGGCAAAGATATTGAGCCACAACTTAAGATGGGCAGCGTTGCGACAAAGCGGGAGCGTGACGCATATGAGAAAGCTAAAACGGCAGCAAAGGAAAAAGGCGAGGTATTTAACGGTATTGCCCCAGTGACGATCAGGGGTGAAATTAACGCCATGATCGCAGAGCGTAATAGCTTGGTGCTAGAAGCGTCTAACAAAATTATTTTTGAGAGAGAAAACCGTGACCGAATTGATAGAGTTAATCGAACGCTTGGAGAAATCACTGACAAAATCAAATACACAGAATCAGTCATTGATAGAACGCAACGAGTCATTGATGAAAACGCAGTTAGAACTAGAGACGCAGAATCAGCAAATGATTGGGCAGCTAAACGATGTGAGAACTTACCAAAGCGAATTGATGAAATCACTGACAAGCATGAGAGAGTCTTATCAGTTGGTGAGTGGGCAGCTGAACGATGCAAAAACTTACCAAAGCGAATTGATGAAACAAAACAAAGAGCTACAAACAGCAAATCAGAAGCTTCAAGAATCCATAACAGCATTACAGAAAGAGCAAAACCAGCCCCAAGCCCTTTCGATAACAAGTACGAACGAGCCTTTTTTGAGCGAAAAAGACGAATTGATCGAGCAATTAGAGAAACAAATAACAAGCTTAACGGATCGAAATTCGGAGATATTCAAAGAAGTAATGATGTTAAGGACGCAGCTAAGACGCTAGCTTATATATTGCTTGACCGGCATACAAAAGGACGTTTTGACAAGAGACAACTGACCGTACTTGATGACTTTGCGAAAAAATTAGGAATTAATGAAAACCAAGGTTCAGATTTTAGACACAATGTAAGGCTCGCTACCGACAAGATCAATACTGTCGAGGTATTAGAGAATAATCCTCACGAATTTCGCTTGTTAAACTTCCCTTCACAAGAAAGGGAACATTACCAAACAGTCACAGCAGATTTTGATAGGTTTATCGCTCATGTAGACAAACAGAGGGCTGAGCTAAAACAAGAATATCAAGCAAAACTAGGTAAAAACGATAGTAGCAGAGTAACCGCAGAGATTTTAACAGTAAAACCTTATCTAACTGCTTTAACCAAATATGCGAATAACAGTGACAAAACAGATGAGAGCAGAGCTTTAGCAGAGCAACATATAAATAAGACTATCAAATTGACTGCTAAGCAATATGAGATCGCGTACAAAGGATTAAATACATTAGATAGCAATGAGAGCGCCCAGAAGCATGTTAAAGAGCTTGGGGACAGTTTAAGTAGCTTTACTACTGATTATGCTGAAAAGTTAACTGAGGTTGATTTAAGAAGCATTAATGAAGGTTTAAAAGTCATTGATAGAGGAATAGAGGTTAGTAATACAAGTCAGAGTAGAAATAATCTGTCACCAGGCTTCTAATCTTACATATCCTTTTTTTTGTTTTCTTTTATTAGTTATACACAACCAGAAATGCTTTTAATGCTTTTAAATGCTTTTAAATGCTTTTAAGCGCTCTGAGTCGATTGATATCAAAGGGCTGTAGCTGTGATAAGGTGACGTTTAGTTACCTATAAGGTGACGTTTAGTTACCTATAAGGTGACGTTTAGTTACCTATAAGGTGACGTTTAGTTACCATTATGTGACATAAAAAAATATGTCACATAAATGACCTTTTGCTACTGTAAAGTGACTTGTTATTATTTGTCACTTAATATAAGGTGAGTATTTATTCATTAGAGTAATGACAATGAACAATAAAAAAAACCTAGTAGTTAAGACCAATAAGATAAATGAAGCACTACAAAATTTATCATTGGCTGAAGTACGCATCATCCAGTTAGCAATTGTAGATGCTAGAGAAACAGCCACAGGGTTAAGTACTGATAAGCCATTACGAATTGATGCCACACGTTATGCAGAGGTATTTGATACCACACGACAGAATGCTTACCAGCGTATGAAGGATGCTGAAGAGACTTTATTTAACAGACGCTTCACCTACTTTGACGATAATAAAAAACCTATTAAAAGCCGTTGGCTACAGCAGGTGCAATACCATGATGGCGAAGGAGCAATGGATTTAGTATTCACGCTTGCCGTTGTTAAGGGAATTAGCCGTATTGATGGTTTGGAGCAGTTTTTTACTTCATATTTATTGGAGCAAACGACACAGTTCAATAGTGTGTACTCAGTACGGCTTTATGAGCTCTTAACGCAGTGGCGCTCTGCTAAGAAGACACCTTGTTTTGCGTTAGAGATCTTTCGACAACAAATGGGGCTAGGTGTCAGTGAATATAAAAGAATGAATGACCTTAAAAAGCGAGTATTAGATTTAGCTATCAGTGAGATTAATGAAAAATCAGATCTAAAAGTAAAATATGAGAATGTAAAAAAAGGACGCAGTATTATAGGCTTCACTTTTACAGTTCATGAAAAGCCAAAACCTAAGACTGAGCAAGTAGCTAAGCCTCGTGATGTTGATAACGGTGATATGTTCACGATTGATGGATTGTCTGACAAGCAGCTGTGGCGTATCAGTCGACATAAAGAGTTTATAAGTATGTATAGCGGTCTCGCTAAAGGCGACGCTGGTAAGAACTGGTCAGCATATAGTGATTTTATAGTTGGTGAAATCAAAAAAGACGCTTCCAAATTCAGTAAGAAACGTCCTATACGCGAATATTTAGATGGGAATGAAGCAGACTATGACTTCTCAAGATAACGACAAAAACCAACTACTTAAAATAGACTGTTATAAGTGGTTCCTTTATATCAGTCTATTTTAAGTGGTCTGTTAATAGGTTTGAGGGCTGAAATAACTGGTTCCCTTGGGGTATAACACAAATAATAATATGAAATTGTGTAACTTAGTAAATTTTATTCATGTGTAAAGTTTATTTTAGTATGCAATCAAATATAGATAGATTATTATCCAATTAATGTTTATTTAATTATCAAAATTTTGGAAGAATAGATGTCTCATAACTCTTATTTTGGGACTATTATTACTATAGTTGCAGCTTGTACTTTTAGCTCATTATGTCATGCAGACTTACCATTAACTATAGAGAGCCTAACAACAGATAAGGGCAGATTTAAGTTAGATACAACCATAAGTTATTTTAACCAAAATAATTCTAGTCTTTCGTCACAAGGTTCAAATATTATAGATTTAGGTAATGGGAATGTTGTCACTATTCCTAATCTCCCTACTGAAGGGATAGTTAATACGGATAGCGTTATCGGAACAGTAGGGCTACGTTATGGTATTAGCGAAGCCTGGGAAGTAGGTGTAAAAACTAATGGATTAGTGCTTGAGCAACGCCAAGAGAATGAAGATAAGGTCTCAACACAGAGTGATACTAGGATTCAAGATGTATCCTTAACGACTCAATACCAGCTTACTAAAAACCATAAAATTTTGCCTGATAGCTTGGTCTTTTCCGAGTTATCTTTATACGATAATACTTCTGGATTTGAGAAAGAAACAGCTAGCTCTGCACTTGTAGGTAGTACGGTGTACACCGTCAATGATCCTATTGCTTTGAGCTTGACAGGCACATATCAGTATAACAATACTCGTAAAGTTTTAAGTCCCCCTGAAGGTTTTCCTGATCAAATCGATATAGGTAATATTTTTTCTTTATCAGGATCTGTAGCATTTGCGGTTAATCCAGACATTACGCTCAATACGGGAGTCGGTTGGCGCATGATAGAAGGTGACAAATTCCCCAATACAGAGGTTGACCGTGCTAGGCGTACTGAAACCAGCTTAAACCTCGGTATGGCCTATGCGTTAACAGAGCGTAGTAATCTTACAGCTAATTTACGTGCTGATGTTTCAGGAGATTCAGGAAGTACGCTATCTCTAGGAATGACTACTAAGCTTGGTAAGCTGCCGCCACCTATATCACAGCAATATCGAAAAAATAAAGAACGAGAAATTCTTAATAATTAAATAGTTTTTAAATTCTGGCAACCAATCCAAACCATCCTGAAAACGTTGTCTTGGCCAGTGGACTAAAAGACAACAGCCCACCAAACTTAATTTACTAAAAAGGAATACGTAATGAAGGGTTTAACTAAAATTGTTGCTGCATCAGCTCTTGGTTTAAGCTTGAGTATCTCTGCTATGGCAGCTGACGAAGTGCAAAATAACGTAAGCTTAATTGGTCAATCTACATCAGATATGAGCTATGCGTTTGCTGATAGTGAAAACTTACAAGTTAAATCTATCTCTAGTCAAGAGATGGAAGCAACTGAAGGAGCATGGTTCCCAGTTGCGCTAAATTTGGCAGGTCGTGTTGTAACCAGTCAAGTAGCTAAACACCATATGTCCAATGCTGGATTGGTTTATGGTACATACCAAACTGGCAAGGCATGGAGTGGTAAGAGTAGCAACCAACGACGTAATGGTGGTGCTGGAGGCAGATGGTAGTAAGTACAAAAGATAAGAAGCCACACTTTAAGTATAATCGACTTTAACTGATTGGTATTTCAAATCTTTGAAATACCAATTAACAGAATTTGTGATGCTATGTTTACAAGAGAATGCCCTGGCTGTCATGGTAAAGTAATAAGACCTTTAGATTTTAAAAAATCTAAGACTTATCAGTGTCCAGAATGTTTACATTATGTGGATTCCAACGTTTTTTTATCCGGACTTTTATCCATTGGCTTAGCTTTATATGTTGGTTACCTATACAGTTTAGATATGTTTTATGGTGGGTTAGGCATGTTTCTAGTATT
>NZ_JAFCTE010000030.1:0-6989 GCF_049895865.1 Psychrobacter sp. TWR1-1-1
AAAACACGACTGCATAGCACGATTGGTTATGTGTCACCCTTTGAGTTTGAAAAGCGGTATTATGATAATTTGACCCTGTCGGGTATTGCTGCCTGACTCAAGTAAATCACTCTCCGATAGAGTCGGGGCGGTTCACTATTTTAACAAGAGAAATATTAGCGTTGTAAAATTGATGTTTTAATGAAATTATAAACGCTATTCATACAGACGGTACGATAATAGCTGTCTTATATTACTTATATCAGTTGGATTTTTTATAAAGACTGATGGTTTAGATTTAATGATAACTAAGCGAAAAGGAATGCCGCTATGGATAATCAAGATATTAATGAAAATAGTATGGATGATCAAAATATGAACAATCAAACACTGAAAGGTGAATGGAACCAACTCAAAGGCTCCGTAAAACAAAAGTGGGCGGATCTGACAGATGACGATCTCACTCATATTGAGGGTGACCGTGATAAATTGGTTGGCCGTGTTCAAGAACGTTATGGGCATTCAAAAGAAGATGCAGAGCATGATGTAGATGACTGGCGTCGCGAAAATCAATACTAAATAGAACCTTTTCTCTAACTCTTTAATTTCTATTACTTATAATAAAGACTGCATTGAGAATATGCGGTCTTTTTTTAATGTATAAACTGTAGCGGTAATTTATCCTTTCATTACTTTTACCTTTGTCATCGCGTAAAAAATTAAAAAATCTGTTACGCAAATTCATCATGTCATAAACTGAATATTAAAGAGAAAACTACTGTAATAACTACTGAGACAATTGTAATTGTTTTGATTTTACCTATTTTTAATAAGGAGAACGCTGTGACGGGTAGCTGTGCAAAATTATTAGCAGACAAAGGATTGACGGTGGTCTTTATTGAAAGCGCAACTGCTGGCTATTTAGCGCATCGTTTTTCTGTCAGCCCTTATTCAGGTGATGTGTTAATGGGTGGACTGGTGTGTTATGACGTTGCTATAAAGAAAAAGGTGCTAAAGGTATCCAGCGAGTTAATTGAGGAATGTACGCCTGAGTCTCAAGCAGTTACCCGAGAGCTCGTCATTCAATCCAAAACGATGTTTGACGCTGACTTGCATGTTGCTTGCACGGGGCTGCTAAAGCCTGGCGGTTCTGAAACCAAAGAAAAACCCGTTGGGACGTTTTTTTATTGTATCGGCTATAAAGGTGAGTTTTATGAGTTTCGCAGCCTTTGTCACGGCGCGCTTGAGCAAAAACTGCTTTCATATCAACCTTATTTGTAAGAGTGTTATTGAGGTGGTCAACCAGTCATCCTAACTAATTTATTATCTTAGTATTTAGAGCTTTAGCCCACCCCCTTGAATGATGGCATCGATTGCATACTTCATCTGGCGCTAAAATACACTCGACATATGCGCAATGCATACAGGCATAAGGCTGTCCGTGTTCTATCTTTTTTGTTGCCTGAAATTCTTTGGGGAAAATAGGTAAGCCATATTGCGTTTCATCATGTGGAAATAACAAAACACTGAACTCACCATCTGTTTCGAGCAATCCAACCTCCACTTGCCCTAAATGACGCACGCCTTGTTGACGCATTTCAGTAAAAAATTCATCATGCGACATTTTACCTTTTTCGACATCCTCAATTATCAACAAACCATTTTCTACAATATAAGTGGGTTTGCCTTCTAATAGAAGCTCAAAAAACTTGTGCTTCGTGGTAAACCACGTGAAAAGTCTATAAAGAAGTAGGACAAGGCTCATGATGAGCACCGCTTGAATAAGCGGTAAGTCTTCTGTGAACATGGGATCACCAGCGATAGAGCCTAGTGCCAAAATCATAGTTAACTCAAAAATAGTGAGTTGGCGAATCCCGCGTTTGCCTGTACTTCGTAACAATAAAATGATTAGGCAAAACATGAACGTAGTACGTATTGCTATTTCTGCTGCAAAACTCCATGTTGTGTCATAAATGAAAATACTGGTCCAGTTCATATCACGCTCCTATTAGGACTTTAGACCATCATGGTAAGTTATCTTTTTCTAAATTCGTTAGAAATGCAGCAAAACCTTCTGCCGTACGTGCTTGCAATCGACTACTGGTCGTTACACGGACGCGATTGCTCCAAGTAATGTCATAGCCATGAACTTCAAATCTTTTAACCAAATCCACGTCTTCATGGCAAGGCAGCGGCGAAAACCCGCCAACAGCCAAATAAGCCTCACTGCTAAAACTCAAATTTGCCCCATGAATATGACGATGCCCCATTTTGTCTTGATAATGAGCGATATAACCTTCACGCGTTTGTGGCATCAAATGCTCCCAGCTATCAACGCTCACTACGCCACAAATAACATCAGTTGGCTGACGCGTAACTTGTTCAACTTGCTGCACCAACCAATCAACAGGTACAACTGTGTCGGCATCTGTACAGGCAAGCCATGTTGCACCTTTTGCAATCGCATGACGAATGCCTATGTCTCTCACTTTACCCACACATTGGTAGTCACAGCACAGATAATCAACGCCGGCGGCTTTGACGATTGATTGCGTATCATCAGTACACCTATCTAGTACCACCAATGGATATGCCGAGATGGAGGGTGGTAGTTGTGAAATGGCGCACTGTAATGCTGCCAAACACTTAATGATAGACGTCACTTCATTGTGCACAGGAATCACAATACCAATTTTTATATTACTCATGGATGCCCCTCGTATTTATCGACTGTTAGACGTCTTCATATTAAATTTTCTTGCATAGCGACCGTATTTGGAGAATTTTGCCAAACATCTAATAAAAAATCACTATCGACCACTTGGCTTTGATGATTAAAAGTTACTTGGCAAGATGCCTTATCGTTTGCGGCATTAAATGCTTGGTGTAGGCGTTGATGCACGGTTTCTCCCGTCATCGCAAACCCATCAATCGCATAGCGCCAATGACAGCATAGCAATGTACCGTCTATAGCAATATTCTGCTGCGCCCAAGCAATCACTGTATCGATATCATTGGGTTCTAGATAATATAAAACCTCGCTAATGACAATTAAATCAAAAGGTGAGCGAGTAGCAGAAACATTGTCTGATAGAGAATCGGTATCTATAAGTTTCCTTTCTAGGTTCAATAAAATAGTAGGAATCACGCCCTGAATGACATAAGCATGAGGCAATTCTGCTAAACGTTCTTTGGCAAGTTTCACGGCCTGTTGATTGCCATCAATGCTGATTAGAGTCTGACAACGCTGAGCCAATAACTCACTCAGCACACCGTTCCCGCAGCCCAGTTCAATAGCATAGTGATAATGAGATTTTGGCAGCATGGCTAGACAAATCTCTCTCTTACGCTTTTCGTACCAACGCGTTTGATACTGCCAGGGGTCGGTATTGTTGTGATATAACGCGTCAAAATAGGTTTCTGAATAGTTATCATATTGGCGAACGTCGACCAAATTGGTATTAGAAGCATGGCTCATACAGATAAACCTCCCAAGGTTGGCTGATTCTAGCGATAGTTTGCGCAGATAAAATAGGTGGATTGTCCGTACTGTCATCAGCAGTAATCTGACTTTTAAAACAGGCAATGGCTTCTATTTTACGCTGTAGTTGCTCAGCGGTTAAATCTACACGCATCGCACAGTCCCACGGGATACGGCTATCGGCAGGTTTTGCCCAATGCCACGCCCAAATCAACACTTGATAGCAGGATAAATGATGCCGTTTGGCAAACGAGGTGACTACTTGCCCGGTTGCTTCGTGATCAGGATGGCCATCACGTCTAAAGGTCGTCACTAAAACATCATTAGGCTCAATAAAGTCAGCCAGCTTTTTATAAAAATCTTCTTGCTGATTAAAGACTTCGCCATCTGTTAAGTGTAACGCTCTAGTCGTGACCTGATGAGCGATTCCTAAAGCTCTTAACGCTTTCATGCTTTCAAGCGGACGAATAACATTGAGGTTTTCTTGAGAGTAGAGGGTTGAGTTTGGATGGCTTTGCGTACCGTTAGTCACGTGAATAAGTACAATAGGATTGCCGTTCACCGCCAGCTGTTGCAATAGCCCGCCACATCCTAGAATTTCATCATCAGGATGCGGCGCAAAGATACAAATGCGTTGATGGGCAGCAAAGCGTTTTGCGATATTTAATGAAGGAAGGTTTTGTAGCCCAGACCAATTTTTCCAGCTATCTGGACTGGTACCATCGCCTTCGATAACGCGGTCACCCACAATTGGATGGTTAGAGTCAGGAGTAGCAGCAAGCATAACAGCATTATCTTTGACCATACGCTTTATAGCATTATTAGATGTTATAGTTGCCATGTATGGTTTTGCCCCTCTGTTATATCATTAGCTAAAACACTGGTTAGCTCGCCGATTTTTTTTAAGTCAAACGCTCCATGACTTTGGCGGATAAATACAGGAAGGTCTGCCGATAACCTTGCAAAATGAGCATTACGACAAAATGGCGCAGCGCCCAACGCTTGACCAACTCCCTCCATTATTTGGCGAGCGACCTTTTCAACTTGTGATCTTAGCTGGCGTATGGCAAGTTCGTGGCAGAGCTGTGGCTGACTATCGATTAAATTAGCAACATAATGAAAATACTGCTGAGTGACTGCCAATGCTGTGCTAATCTCACCCAAATACATGGCTTTATAATCGTTTGGTTTGTGCTGATAAGCAGTGACTAAATAGTTGGCTAAACAAGCCGTTGCCCCAAACCAACAAGCCGCCACTCCCGCAGCCCCATGCCAAAACCCTACTCGCTCTAGATAAGCATTTGTAGCTCCCACTTGATTGGCGGTTACGTTAGAGAAATGAACAGTCGCCGTATCAGTGGCTTGCATACCAACCGCCTGCCACTCACTATCGTCAACTTCAATACCAGATTGTTTCATGTCAACCACAAACAGTTGCGCGTCATTATTAGCATCACGATAGGTCATAAGCGCATGGTCAACCATGTTTGCTCCTGAGCACCAAGCTTTGGTACCAGTAACTTGACCTTGGTCATAACGGATAGGATCAGGATGCCCTTCTGCTGCCCAAACGGCCCAAAGCCCTGGCTCTGAATCACCATAGCCCAATTCATGTAAAATACTTAGGGCATCTAGATGCGATTCAAACCATTTAGCAATCGTTAAATCAATCCCTGCCACATAAGCCAAAACCTGCCAACGCGCCAATGTTCCTGATGTTGCACCATTTACATTTTTAGCTCCACCAGCAGGATGCGGAACTTTGTCGCTATAACCGATTAACACCTTTAAAATATTATGGCGTAATGTATCGCTTGCAGCCAAGGTGCTGATAGATTGGTTATCAATACCTGTGATATTTTCTATACTAGCTTTCATCTCTGTTAGTAAAGAATTTTTAGTATCTAACGTTAGCATGAGAATCTCCTAGCTATTTTTATAAACCAGACTCTTGGACTGTATCAGGTAGTGGGCTATCTGTTTGATGCCCTTTGTTGTTATATAAGTCCTCTAAGAAACCTTGATACCAAGAGTGAAGGTTTTCTTGCTGTAACCCCTGCAATAAGCATTGATAGCGAGCGATTCGCTCATCTAATGACATAGTTAATGCTGTTTTCAGGCCATCTGTCATGCTTGTTGGTCGGTATGGATCGATGATGACCGCCGCTTGCATTTGTTCAGCGGCCCCTGCATAACGTGAGACCAATAGCACACCCGGATCATCAGGATTTTGCGCGGCGATATATTCTTTAGCGACCAGATTCATGCCATCTTTAAGCGAGTTGACCCAACCGATATCACTCTGCCAAAACAACGTCATCAATGCTTCATGGCTTAATACGGTTTCGCTATAATTAATGGCTGGGCGACTTCCGGCGGCATCTTTTTGACCTTGTTTATTTGGTAAAAACTGCTGATTGATATTATCAACCTCTTGTCTGACAGTGTTATAAAGCTCATGATAAACCGGTAAATCTAAGCGACTGGGGCAGGCAACTTGTAATAGCGTCAGCTGTTTTTGATAGGTCGGATTTTGCTCTAAAAATTCACGATAGGCTGACAATCGTCTTAACAACCCTTTTGAGTAGTCAATCCTATCCACGGCAATAATTTGCTGGTCGGCAGATTTTATCAGCTTTTTTTTATCGGTGTGTGTAGCAAATTGCGAGGATAAATGGCTAACTTGCTGCTGGATTTTTGCCACATTGGTGCCGATTGGATAAGCATCAATCAGTAACCTGTGGTGGACCCCTGAGCCTAAATTTAGCAGAATTTGTGTATCTATCGACCGATTAGCAGTACTAAGGTGTTGCTGGGAATGTAAGATGTTTATTGGTAAGCCTTCTAAATAGTGGGTTAGATGGATGTTTGTTAAGAAGTGATCTTTTAGATAATGCTGGACGACGTCAAGACAATTGGCCTTATCTTGCTGAGTTTGCGTACCGAATACATCATAGTAAGCAAAATGATGAATAAGCTCAGCGCTTCTATCCAGCTGTTGCCAAAATGGCAGTGACACAAATGGAATATGTAAGAAAAAGCCGATACGATTGTGAATACCCAGCTGCCTACAATGATACGCCACGCTTAAAAAATGATAATCATGCACCCAAATCACATCATCAGGCTCAATAATCTTCTTTAATTGTTTGGCAAAAAGGTGGTTTACCGTTTGATAGCCTGCGTAATCCTCTGGCGCTTGACTAATTAAATCAACTCGCTCGTGCAATAATGGCCACAGTACATTGTTGGCAAAGCCGCAGTAAAACTGCTGATACTGCTCAGTGGTAAGTGCAGTGGTCATATAAGTGATGAATGTATTGGCACACGGCGCGTCAGCGTCTGCTAAAGCAGTATGTTTGATACTGCTAAATTCATTAGTATAATTATCATTATAGCGCTCGACAATTTCACCATTCCACCCCATCCAAACGACTGATTTTCCGTTCAACACGTCTTGCAGTACTATTGCAAGTCCACCTGCCATTGGGTTGTTATCAGGCATTTTAACTCGGTTAGATAGGACGAT
>NZ_JAFCTE010000031.1:0-6752 GCF_049895865.1 Psychrobacter sp. TWR1-1-1
GAGCTGTTAGATGATGATGAAGTAGATAACAAAAAAGGAATATACCCTTACCTTTTGACCGGCAAAGAAAAGTATTTAAACTTACGAGCCTTCAAAGATAAAGAAAAACAAAAAATGTATAACTCACAAAAAGGTATCTGTCCACATTGTCAAGATGAGTTCAAGTTGGCAGAAATGGACGCAGACCATATTATACCTTGGTCTAATGGTGGTAAAACCACCCTCAAAAATGGTCAGATGTTATGTAGACCCTGTAATCAATTTAAGGCTGGTAAATAAATATTCACATGGATTGTTATTCAATATCTTCAATGAAATCTAGAAGAGTATCCATTTTTCTGCCGTTCTGCAAAGTAGTATTCGGAGCTTCTCTTTCTTCAGTTTCATAGCGGCTATATTCAGTTGGTTTGATATCTTTACTACCAAACCAACTGAATATAGCAGCATTATTAATTGATGGAGTAGTAACTCTATTTGCCCCACGGTCGGGATTAAGCACTAGCCAGAAGTATACTTGTATATTTACTTCTGTCATTTCACCTCGCGTTGAAGCCAGCTTAGAATACTGTAATATTTGCTGTGGCGGAAGTTTGTAAGATAAAGAAGATTTAACTGAACAACGTATATCTACACCTGTATTTTTTTCTTTCAGATATATATCATGGCCTAAGTCAGCTTGACCTGAATTTTTATCAACTGCTGATACTGCATATTTACCGTTATCATGTAGCCATCTTATAACCATCATTTCTGCAACTTCACCCATAAGAATATTATTAAATTTCTCCATAACATCCCTAGAATGAAGGTTTCGACGGTCTATCATAGTTTTACAGAGCTTCTGTGCAACATCTATGCAAGATTGAAAATCATGTTCGCTCAAGGCTACAAACTTAATGTCAGCTACTGTGACAATCCCTCTAATATTACTCATAGTAAAAAAACCTTTAAATATTTATAAACATTTTTTGTTATAAATGCAGTTGCACAATTTTTAGGAAGGTCTGTTTACCGTTCTATACCATCGTCAACTTTGATCTCTCTTTGCTGCTGTCGTTCTACTTGACGTTCCGCTATCTGTTGCCTTACCTTTTCTCTATGCTCACTTTGGCTGTCGTATATCGTGTCTTGTCCATCACGGTATGCCTGTTCAGCTTCAGGAAATTTTTTAGCAAGATATTTTTTTGAAGGTTCAGAGTAATTTTTTACTTCACCTATTTCAAATTGCCTTCTTATATTCTGTATTTCTTTGCGCTGTTCCGCTTGCTTACTTATCCACGTTTTTTGCTTCATAAAGAAAGGTTTTTCAGCCTTATTATAATCGGCCTGCATCTTGTTTAGCTTGTCTTGTAGCGGTTTTTGATGATGCTCTTTCATTGCCTTTTCGATACTCTCCAAAAGAGTTCTATAACTCTCTATATCCGCTTTCGCTTGCTCTACTTTTTGCGGTGTTGGTCGCAATTCGGCAGAAGGTACAGCTATTTGTGCTATATCCTGCGTTTTATTAGGCATCACTTGAGGATTAGCGGCCTCATGTGAGGGCATTGGCACTTTAGAGCGTTCAATTAGCTCTACGGGCTTCTGAGAGCGTTCTACTTGATTATCAATTTCTGCACTGACTGGCTCTATTACCTGTCGTTCAGGTTCAGCTGTCGGTATTCCTAAATCATCAAGTGATTGGTATAGTTTAGGCTGTTTCTCTGCTAGATCTCTTTTAATCTCAGGCAACCTACGCTTGATAAATTGTAGCTTGTTATGAAACTCTTGTGCTTGCTTAAACTGAGTGGTTAAGATTTCATTGAGCTTATCAGGATTATAGGCGGTTACTGACCGATTGAAGTCGCCGCGCTCTGTCTTAATACCTTTACGCTCCAAGGCGCTGGCATTAACGCCCATCTTGATAGTTGGCTCACGTTCTAAGCCCTGATCTTTTAGGCTTCTATGATCAATACTGATTAGATTGTTATTTTTATCTCGTATGCCATGCTCACGTAAATGCTCGTTAGTTGTAATAGCCCACTGCTCGCGCCAATAGCCCACCTCACCACTTTGTTTTTGATCAAGCTCACGGGTTTTCTTAGTAAAGCCGTCTTTCTCTAGTTTGCGCGTAGTTAGCATGATATGAGCGTGATGGTTTTGTTTGGTTCTACGGCTATTATCATCGTGTAAATGAGCGTCAACGGCACAGCCATGACGCTCAACTATCTGTTTAGCAAAGTCCTGCACCAGTGCTATACGCTGCTGCTCGTCAAGCTCTTTTGGTAGGGCAACTTCAAACTCTCTCGCTACCGTGCTGTTCTTGCGTGTTTCTGCTTCTTCAGCCTTATTCCAAAGCTGCTGCCGATCAGCTGCCCAACTAGGGGCATCATCGGGCAAAAATATCTCACTATGCAAAACACCGGCTTTTCTAGTATAGTCATGGGTGCGCCCTTCTTGCTCACATTCAATCTTTGCACCAGCACGATAGGCCACAGCTGCGGTAGCAGATTGTCCTTTGCTGCGTGAAAATGTTTTGATTGATAAGTGATAAATGGCCATAACTTATTAATTGACACCTTTGTATTTTTCAGCAGAAAAATATTGTCTTTTAGGGGTTATAAGGGGATTTGCCCCTTGTCGCACGCAAACTATGATAAGCTCACCGTATGGGGAGTTTATCATAGTTTGCATAAGTGCGCCCTTGTCTTATTTTTAGTTACTATAATTTTGACAAACAAGGGGTTAAGGAGCAAGTTAGATGACCAAACTACAAGGGGAACTAGAAGGCAAATTAACAAAAATGCTGGCTGATCGTGATCGTTTATTAGCTGAAGTTGATGCGGTTCGTTCTGCGGTGTTGGAAGATAACCCAAAGCAAAACAAAGGGCTTATCAAAATGATAGATAGGGTGCAAGAGTTAGATAAATATATCCGCCAACATGAAAACCGAATACAAGGTATTAAGCAGCGTCAGAAAACGGCAGATAACAGTATTAGACGTAAACAGGATAGTAAGCGAAAAATTTTGATGGGGGCTTTGGTTGAGCATTTGATGGAAACCAATAAGATCAGCAAGACGTTTATCCTTGATGAACTCGATAACTTCTTAATTCGTGACAGTGATAAGGCTTTATTTTCTGATTATTGGTCATCTGAGGACTTAACTTTAACCAGTAAGGAGTAATTTATGGGAAATACTGATAACTCTGTCAGACCGCTTAGTGAGTCAGCTTTACAGTCTATTGCTTCTGTAAATTTGTCCTTTAGCGATGAAGTCATAAAGTCATCACAAGCTAGCCTTGAAGCCACAATTAGACGTATTGAGTCAGGCAAAACTAGTTATGACCAAGAGGAAGAAAGGTTACTTAAAGAATGGCAAGATGCTAAGGCTAGAGAGAACTCTATTAACCGATGATATCTGAGCTTATTTATTACCAATAAATTGCGGTTTAATGACTATTTTCCCTTTGTTTTTTAAGTAAAAAAAAATAATCTCTTTTTATATGTTTTTAAAGAGTTTTTAAAGAGTTTTTAGCTCCTCTGTGAGCCTTGCTATACGTGGCTTACAGAGAAGAGTAAGGGACGTATTGATGTGGAGTAAGGGACGTATTGATGTGGAGTAAGGGACGTATTGATGTGGAGTAAGGGACGTATTGATGTGGAGTAAGGGACAGTATATAATAAGTCCCTTACTCTACTGAAATTGAGATTATTATGGATTATGAACAATCAGATGAAAGGGATTTAATCACGCTCAATAACGATATGATTAGAGCTTCTTACAAACTATCAGTGAATGAGATACGGTTAATTTTGATTGCTATTGCTCAAATGCCGAAAGGGAAGAAAGATAAAGAATCTGCGCCACTTGATCCAATGAAGCCTTATTATATTACTAAGGCGGATTTTATTAGATTAGGTGTAGAGCCTAACAATGTGGCTAGGGAAATACGTTCCGCTTGTAGTGATTTATTGGATAGAAAAATTTTTATTGATACGCCTATCGGTGTGCTTGGTACGCATTGGGTACATAATATATTGCACTTCAAAACCGATATTTTTGAAGAATTGAAGAGAAAGTATCCTAACTCAAAATATGACGATGATTTTATCCGACAGTTAAGAAAGCATAATTTGTTAGATAGCTTACCTATGATTGCGAAGTCAGATGACAACATCATGGCTAGAATAATTTTTCATGCTGATATTATTCCGTATATTAGCGAGTTACGACAGCATTTCACTCAATTAAAACTTGATGAGATGGCAGGGTTTAGCAGTTTTTATAGCTTTAGAATTTACATTATGATGATGCAATGGCGTGATACTGGGCTTGTTGTATCTACCCTTGCCGATTTTAGAGAAATGCTTGATTTAACAGATAAGTATGATGCAGTAAAAGACCTTAGAAAGCGTGTATTAGACGTTGCGATTGATGAAATTAACGAAAAATCACTTTATACAGCTAGTTATAGTTTGACAGATAAAAATGGTAAATCTGGTAAAGGGTTTAAGCTCACGCATTTAAAAATCAGATTCAAGCCAAAAGCAAAAACCGTTAATAGCAAAGCTAAGGGTAAAACAGAACGTGACGCTAATACAGCAGATATGTTTACGGTTGACGGACTGAACGATAAGCAATTAGGGCGTATTGCTCGAAACCCTACTTTTATGGCTGAATATAACCACTTAGTAAGCCCTACTAGTCCAGCTGGACAGTCGCAGCAAGGATGGGAATTTGAAATGATCAACCGTCTTAAAAAAGACCCTAAGCAGTTTGATAAGCGTCCAATACGTGATTATTTAGATTATTAGCAGCTACATGGAAATTAATATTTTGGAATCGATATGGTAAAAACAGCGAAAAATAGTAACTTACAGTCAGCGAAAAAAAGTAAGAATGATGAGTTTTATACTCAATTAACAGATATAGAGAATGAAATTAAGCATTATAAACATCATTTTAAAGACAAAGTTGTCTACTGTAATTGTGATGATCCAAGAGTAAGCAATTTCTTTCATTATTTTTCTTATAATTTTGAGCATCTAGGATTAAAACGTTTAATAGCTACTTGCTACAAAAGTAAGAGTATGGATTTATTCAGTCAAAATGATAGCGAACAAGCTGTTTATCTTATTTATGATGGAGATAAAAACGGCAATAACGTACCTGATCAAGATGAAATAGAAGATCAACTCTTAGATGGAGACGGAGATTTTCGTTCTAATGAGTGTATGGAACTGTTAAAACAAGCTGACATAGTAGTAACCAACCCACCATTTTCGTTATTCAGAGAGTACATTACTCAACTGATAGAGCATGATAAGAAATTTTTAGTAATTGGAAATAGTAACTCAATAACTTATAAGGGTGTATTTCCAGCAATTAAAGAAAACAAAATGTGGCTAGGCTATAACTGTGTCCGTTGGTTTCAAACTCCGTCAGGTGAGTTATATGAAGCGGCTAGATCATTTTGGTACACTAACTTAGAGCATAATAAGCGTAATGAAGACTTAATTTTATGGAAGACTTATAGTCCTGATGAGTACCCCAAATATGATAATTACGATGCTATTAATATTAGTAAAGTGGTAGAGATACCTATTGATTACGATGGTGTAATGGGTGTGCCTATTACATTTTTAACTAAGTATAATCCTGAACAATTCGAGATAGTTGGAGCTACTGAAAGTGAAGGTAAAGGCTTTTCAGAAGGACTTTGGCACTCTGAAAGTGGTGTTGCTCAAGCCACTATTAACGGTAAAAAAGTTTATAAACGACTTTTCATTAAAAATAAAAAACCTCTATAAAGCAAGGCAGCCCATATGGATATTACTCCTAAAGAGATAACAGTTAGAGATTTAACTAAGGCTTACAAGGACTTAGGAGAGGATGGTGTATTTGGTTATGACGGTAAACTTAATATCCGCCCACCTTATCAAAGAGAGTTTGTTTATAAGGATAAGCAAAGGGAAGCAGTTATTCATACAATAAAAGAGGGGTTTCCTCTTAATGTAATGTATTGGGCAGATAATGGTAATTATGAGTATGAAATTATTGATGGACAGCAACGCACAATATCCATCTGTCAGTATGTAAACAACGAATAT
Source organism: Psychrobacter sp. TWR1-1-1 (assembly GCF_049895865.1). Taxonomy (NCBI): domain Bacteria; kingdom Pseudomonadati; phylum Pseudomonadota; class Gammaproteobacteria; order Moraxellales; family Moraxellaceae; genus Psychrobacter; species Psychrobacter sp. TWR1-1-1. The sequence goes on from NZ_JAFCTE010000031.1 coordinate 6,091, forward strand.
GCCTATGAAATGCGATATTTCCATAACCTGACTAAAAACGAACAGGACGAAATACTTGATTATAAGCTGATGGTTTACTTTTGCCATGGAACAGATAGTGAAAAATTACAATGGTTTAGAACCATTAATATTGCAGGTGAGAAACTAACAGACCAAGAACTAAGAAACGCAGTTTATAGTGGCACTTGGGTTTCTGATGCTAAAAGGTATTTTAGTAAAACAGGTTGTGTTGCAAGCCAAGTCGCTAGCGACTATATGAATGGCTCACCTATTCGACAGGACTACCTAGAGAAATCTATTGGATGGATAGCTAAGTCGGATCTCAATAAATATAAGGGGAGCATTGAAAGCTATATGGCAAAGCATCAACATGATGTTAATGCTTTAGCACTATGGCAATATTTTCAATCAGTTATTACGTGGGTACAAGCAACATTTCCTACTAAGCGTAAATCGCTCATGAAAGGTCAAGATTGGGGTGTTTGGTATAACCAATACAAAGACGAGTTATTAGATGCTAAAGATTTAGAGAAGCGTATTGTTGAGCTGTTAGATGATGATGAAGTAGATAACAAAAAAGGAATATACCCTTACCTTTTGACCGGCAAAGAAAAGTATTTAAACTTACGAGCCTTCAAAGATAAAGAAAAACAAAAAATGTA
>NZ_JAFCTE010000032.1:0-6038 GCF_049895865.1 Psychrobacter sp. TWR1-1-1
GTTAGCAGCCTTCACAGTCGGTTCTATTTGCTCAATAACGGCTGCTGAGACCTTTTCCCCATACCGAGCCTTGCTTTCAAACATTTCAGGCTTAGGTGCTACGGTTGTAATACTAAAATCCCTCGCATGGTTGATGTCGTGGTAATAGGCTTTGATACTGGTATGCTTGGCTTTAGAGCCTTCCTTACCTCTTGTTAGCCCCAAATCAGTAACCGTATTAGCAAAATCGGTTTGCATCTGATTTAACTTAACCCTGCCACCTAGAAAATCCTTACAGTTAAGTTTCCCTCTTTGATCAATCGGAACCACATAAGCGACCAGCTGCGGTGTGTTTATGTCTCGATGAATACTCACACCAGCAACATTTTCTGCTCCATGTTTATCCATGAGCCACTGACTAGACCGCTTAAAAAATTCCACTTCTTGGCTTTTTCCCCAGCCTTCCCATTCAGGACTGGCGGTGATCAAATACTCAATACATAGCACTGCATCAGCGCGTCTTTTTTCAGGAAGTCGATCTTTTATTGCCTGTTTGACGGCTTCAGGGGTAGCAACGCTATGATGATTTTTAGGGGTCAGCATTGGGCGTTTCTATCGTTCGATAGTTGTGTGCAAGACTGCCACCAATGTTGCCCATCGTCTTTAATTTTGCTGTCCTCAAAATTGCATAGTTCATCGCCACTTTTCCTGATTATTTGGTTTTATTTCATTGAAGTGTACCTACTACACCATAAATTCACCTGTTAGGAAAGCGTGATTTTTAGAGAAAAAAGCAGTAAAAAAGGGCTGTTTTTCACTTTTTTGAAGCTACGCTGTATACAATTTGTAGACAGATTTTTCCTTTTTAAATCAATGGCTAACGCCCATTTTGTTTGCACTTTGTATACAACTGAAATTCAATAAACCTAACAATATCAGCTATTTGGCAGTCCCTTTAGGGTGCGTATGGTGTAGTCATCAAATTAGGTGGGAAATAACGGATTTTTTATCTGTCGTAAAATCTGCTACAAAAATGGGCTTATAAGGGCGTTACTTCTCGTTTTTCACTGGCATAATCTTAGCTTGGTACAAATAATTTATTCACCTAAAAAATCATCTGTAGCTACAGATGATTCTAATAGCAGAGTTATTTATGAGCATGATCGGTGTATCAGTAGCCAGTAGTAAAAGCCTTCAACTTGAAGCCACTCAAGAAGCCTACAATAGAGCTGTCGTAAAGCTTAATTTGCTGTTGATTGACGATAAAACCAATGAAGAAGACGTTAGGGCAAAACTAATGGAAGTGATGAAAGAGAGGAACAAGCTAGGTAAATATTCCACTTCTGATCTTTATGTGATGCAAAAAGCATTGAGAAAACAGTTGATGACTTTCTTGGTAGATTGTATGAGCAGACTATTACCCCTTAGAGTTGCGAGAAGATAGAACGCTAAAGTTATTGAGGTTTAATCACCTATCGCTTATATTAGGGGTACGAATATAAGCGATAGGTGATTACTATGACTACAACTAATTATAATATACGGCTTGATCAGGATTTGAAGGACAGGTCTTTTTCTGTTCTTGAGAGCTATGGGTTAACGCCTTCACAAGCCATAAGACTGTTCTTGAACCAAGTCGCCGATACTAACGCGGTTCCCTTGTCTTTTGACTATCAGCCTAAGCTCAACGCGCAAACCATCGCGGCTATTGCAGAGTTTGCCAATGGTAACGGCACTAAGTACGACAGCTTTGGTGATTTGATGGATGAGCTAGAAGGCGAGGCTGATGAGATCCATTGAAGTATCAAGCCAGTTTAAGAGAGATGCTAAAAAGAATTATCTAAGCTTACTCACTCCTGCATGGGGCGAGGTGCTTAATTGTCTGACTAATGATGTGCCGCTACCGGCTAAGTATAAAGATCATGCGTTGACCGGCAATCACAAGGGATTTAGAGATTGCCATATCAAACCTGATTTGGTGCTTATCTACCGTGTTCAGAGCGATACGGTAGATTTCGTTAGGCTGGGTAGCCATTCAGAAGTATTTGATTAGCCCAACTATTTATGAGCCTTTACCTCAATAGTGTACTCTTGTTCAAAACCAGCTCCTGGAAAGTTAGTTCCATATGTTTCACCATACATATAAATAGTTATAGGTTCGAGTGTAGTTGCTATACCATTAATTTTCAGGTTGTTATAATTGTCTTGACCACTGTCCCTAACTCCAGGAATGATTTTAAAATCATTATTTGAAGTTTTCGAAGAGAAACTACGGTTAATAACAGTACCACCTGTAACTACTACATCGACTGTATAAGGCTGATTCAAGTAGGCATCAGGAAGCTTATTGGGTGTTACTTTGACATTGGCAGTGCAACCAACTAGAAGCATTGCTATGAAGGGAACTAAGTATCTATTCATAACAGAATACCCAACTATTTATTAGCCTTTACCTCAATGGTGTACTCTTTTTCAAACTCCTTTCCTGGGAAGTTAGTACCGTATGTGCTGCCTGCTATATAAACCGCTATAGGCTCAAGAGTAGTGGGTAAGCCATTGATTGTTAAGTTATTATAATCATCTTGACCACTGTCCCTAACTCCAGGAGTAAGCTTGAAGCTAGAGTTTGAAAATTCTGAATAAAAACTCATTCCAACGACTGCTGAATTTATTATTTCTATATCTGCCTCATAGGGTTGATTAAGGTAAGCGTCAGGAAGTTTACTAGGTGTTACTTCAACACCAGGAGCACAACCCAATAAAAACACTGTAGTAAATAGAACTAAGCATTTATTCATCGCATTATTTCTCTATTATGATGGTAGTAGTAATATATGCGCTGAATTTTGCATAAGATAGATCAGCATGAGTACTCATATTAGAATCTCCCCATGAAAATAACTTAAAGCTAACATTATCAGAGTAAGTAAGATTTTCAGTAATTGGCTTATTGCTAGTACGTAACATATCCCTCCAAACAATCCAATGATTTGGATACACGAAAAACCCTGTAGCTTGCGTTGAGATAATGCTTGAATCCAACAAAGAAATTACATGATACTTCGGGTTTTTAACATAGTTATTAATTTCTATGAAGTTTTTTACGGAGGGTGCATAGTACGTATCTTTTACCCTATATCCTGCAAGTCGGAACCAGTCTTTTATCTCTCCTGGCGTTGTAATACCGGCTACTTGCTTTAAAGGGGAGTCATAACATAGGGCTGAATTCCATGAATCCCGTAAACCTGCTAAAGTCATCCAATCAATAGCTGATATCCTCAATGAACCATCAGTTTTAAACAACTCTCTAACCTTTCTGGCATCAAAAGGTCTAATATTTAATTGATTAATCGTAGTCTCACCATCTTTCCAAAGCTCTGCTACCGCCTGCTTATATAATTTGGGATAATCGATAAGTAGACAATAAAAAAGGGTAGCGGGTCCGCATAATGAGGATTCCGCTTGATCAGGGTATGTTTTAGAAGCCATTCTATCCGCAAATTCTTTATTCACTTTCGCTGCGGTAAAGGGGTCTTTGGGATCATTTAAAGGATGCTGTCTCGATATAAACGGTCTTGGTTTGATCTTGGTAGAGGTATCTCCACCTTTCATATTGCCACTTGTGCTATTACTCATTCAAACGCTCCTAAACCGTTTTGCCATTCTAAATCCAGCTTAATCTCAATCTCATCATCGTTGTCAGAATAAAAGCGCTCCGTCCAGCCGTCTTCATCCGTAACCCCTTGATAGGTTTGACCGCTCTGCTTGTTTGTAGCTGTATAATTAAAATTAGCATAAGGCGTATCATCGTCAGCTACAAACTGAAAAGCTGTATTGTATCTACTCATTACTTTATTAGCGTAGTTCTGAGCCTCTCGCTTAATCTCCTCCGCTTCCTCAACGCCCATCACTTCAAAATCAGATTCACAAAACGACTGCTGAACCGCAATGAGCTTAGCACCGCAGCTGGTCACATCTCCTGCGCGAGCAATGGGTGCACCATCGACAATAAACGAGGCGTCTCCAGTCAAAATAGTGGTCACCTTTTTACATTTTTTACAAATGACTTTATCGCCTTTACGCGATATGGGAATACCGTTGTGAGTCGTGTGTGGTGACCCACTAATCACCTTACCGCCATGAGTTGTCGTTGCGCCTACGGTGATATAAGCTGCCATAGTATCGTCCTAAATATCACTAAGACATAAATTCTAACATGATAAATGGACATAAGTTTATACAAACCATAAGAGAGTTACCGCCATTCAAGTCTTCATTAGGGAACCGAACCGATCAAACGCACTCGTAAGCCCTAGTATTCAAGATACTCTCTGATAGGACGCTTCTTAAACTGTGAAGCATCTTTTTTAAGACGGTTAATCATTTCAAACTCCCACATCTTAGGGTCTTGACCTGCTGGACTGGTAGAGCTAACCAAATGGTTGTAATCGGCAACAAAGCTAGGATTACGAGCAATACGCCCTAGCTGATTGTCGTTTAATCCTTCTACCGTGAACATATCTGCTGTACTAGCGTCACGCTCTTCACTAACTACATCAGTCTTAGCTTTTGGCTTTTCATGAACAGTGAAAGTAAAACCTACAATCTTGCGACCTTTTTTCTTTTGAGTATAGTTAATATTGAGGTCTGATTTTTCGTTTATCTCATCAACTGCAAGGTCTAGCACTCGTATTTTAAAGTTACTCATTGCTTTGTATTCATCATCTTCAACTCCAAGCTGCCCCCTAAACTCTTGCAATTCAAACATAGGGGTTTTTTTAGCTTGTTTCCATTGAACTAGCAGCTCATAAAGTCTTACCGAGTAATTACTGGTCATCGTAGCCGTCTGCTCTAATAAGTATTTAGTGAAAAACTCTTCAGCACCATCAATACGAGTAATCCCTTGTACTACAGCTGGAGTAAATACAACTTCAATTGCTCCTTCATCATCTAGGTATCTAACTTGCGACAACCAACGAGACTTAACCAACTTACCTTCATCATCAATATAACTGAAACGTCTATTAAATAACGTATCTTCAGCTTCTTTCATCATCAAGTAGCCATTCTGTCTTGTCGTATCGAAAACCTCTGCATACCTAAGAGCATCAATACGTAAGGGCGTTTCTGCTGTCAAACCTTTGCCTGTTTCCCTAGCATCAACGACCGCGAGTTGAACGATACGTATTTCAGCAAGCTTCAGATTCTGTAAAACTGTATTTAGATGGTGAGTTTTTACCACTAGATTAGATTTAGCCATTCCTGCTACCTTTTAATTACTTTATTAAGATCTGCAATTAAAATAACATAAATATATTAGTAATTAAATACCTTAAATATATTAGTAATTAAAAGGTAAGTAAACGTAAGCTTATGGGTAAGTAAACGTAAGCTTATGGGTAAGTAAACGTAAGCTTATGGGTAAGTAAACGTAATTAAATGGAGGTTACAGCCCTTTAATACCAATGGATACAGAGGGCTTAAAAGCTGTTAAAAGCATTTAAAAGCATAAAAAGCATTTTTTTTATTTTTTACTAATGAAAAAAACAAAAGAAAAAAGCGCTAGTTACCACAAAATATTAGGGTTTTTTTATACTCTCTTGGATCAGGTAATCGATCAATTATTTATTTCTAACTTATTCATTAGTTTGTTTTTAACCTTAGTAATGAGCTATAGAAACCACTCTGTATGCCCACAGAATGAGATTTAACAGCCTTATTCCTCTATTCTGATACATTCCTAGCCTATCTAGTATTATTTCTCTCTACGACGATTATACGGCGTTCTAGCTGCATTGCCCCGTTTACCCTAGCAATCTCCTCTTGATTTAGTCCTTGAATAGCCACTAAGTAAGGCTCAACACGCTTTTTGAGGGTGTCATAGCTCGCTTCAGCAACGCTTTTATCAGTCCTAGCCTTCTCATAGTCCATCAGGATGCTGTTAGCAGCCTTCACAGTCGGTTCTATTTGCTCAATAACGGCTGCTGAGACCTTTTCCCCATACCGAGCCTTGCTTTCAAACATTTCAGGCTTAGGTGCTACGGTTGTAATACTAAAAT
>NZ_JAFCTE010000033.1:0-5878 GCF_049895865.1 Psychrobacter sp. TWR1-1-1
CCTGCCGCTTCAATCAGCATGCGAACGGCGCGTTCTTTAATCTCAGGAGTATAGGTTTGTCTTTTCATTGTCGTATTCTCTCAGAATATTAGGTCTCCGACAATCCCGGGGCGGTTCAGTGAGAATTGATCGTCAACATATCATCTATGATAGTGATTATCTCAATCAGATTATTGTGTATACCATGAGTCGTGCTAGCAAGGAGATGTGGGGAATATGGCGTTTGAATGTGTGCGAAAAAGGCATGTTTTCGTCTTGTCCCTTGCTATGGGAAGGTGGCGCCAAACCCTTATCTGTTGTGAGTGCAGACAAACGAAATGATCCCAAAGATCGTCCTATTTTACCTTGTGTATTGCCCATACGTCAGCAGTTATACCAGCAATGGGCGGAACATTATGACCACGCGAGTGCAAGCTTGATGAGATCTATCACAGATATGATCTATCGCTATGACTTTGGTATTGTGGGATGTTATTACAATGATACTTGGGATGAGTACAGCAGTGAGGCAGAGCAAATCGCTAACAGGCTAATCAAGGAGAGCGCTGATAGTGCCGATGAGGTTCTCGCGATAATGACTACGGTCTATGACGTGTCATTTGGTGCTGGATATACGAGGATTCCTATGGATGTCGCTGAGCACATTTATGGTCTATGGTTGAAGTATAAAAGTAATGATAATAAATAAAAAAATCCTTAAAAGGAGAGCACTATGATGTTTCCCATTGAAAATAATGACACATTTTTACTATTCTTTCACGGTCTTGATTCAAGCAATGAAACCACTAAATATACTTGTATTAGCCGTGAGCCCAAAACCTGCCAAACCGTCAATTATCGAGATAATTTCAACGAGATTTTTGATATTTATGAGGCGTTAATTTTAGAAAAAATGCGCGAGTATCCGAGAGTCGTCTTGGCAGGGCACTCACTTGGTGGCTGGTTTGCCAATCACTTCGCCCACAAATACAATTTGCGTGCGCTATTAATAGCACCTTGCATTTATCCCAGTGAGGTTTTAGCAGACCGCATACCAGACGTGGCTGATATGAAACTGTCATTTCCGACCTCGAATACTGAGATGGTACGAGTCATGGTTGAGGTTGATGATGAATGCTTAGATGTGGCCGTCGCCAGACGTACGCTCGTCAACTTACCTGATAGCTGGGAAGTGGAGTATTTTGAGCGTGGTCATCACCGTATCGCCCGTAGCGAAGACATTTGGTATCACTTGGTTCATCTGTGCGAAGACCCCATTGTCTGGATGGATGACGCGACATATCATGGGGAAGATTAAATACCATCAGCCTTGCAGTAAGGCATTATTAATTACTATTATAAAGAACTAAAAAACTATCGTGGGTTTAACGGTTTGCCAAGTTTTTCAATAATCACTTAGCAAACATTGCAACTTCCAGCACGATATAGAACCACTCTGGTAAAGCGCATGAGCCTGTACTCCGACAAGGCTATTCATGCCTGATTCGATGAGCCTATTTGGGCTTATTCTTATTGTCGGAGTTCAGGAGTCACTGATGTCTCATATCAATAGCCAAAATCTCACGCCTTCCAAATATACTCATCGTTATACGCCGCGGCATCCTTTGGCAAAAGAGGCGGTTAGCCAAATAGAGAAATGTGAACGACGTTCGCAAGATATTGTCCAAGCCATGGGTTATCCGCCAAAACACATCATATCCGCCTGTGGTCGTCTGCGTCATGTATTGTCTAGCGACATACTAGGACTTAATGCGACAGATATTGATAGCTACTTTACTGCTCATGAATTCTTAAAAACACTATTGCCAGTGCTCGAAATAAGGTACGACACCTTTGCAGATGATATTGCGCAAATCCAATATGACTTGGCGCATTATCCTTATCCGCTACCGCAATATCACTTGCGAGCGGTCATCGACTTTACATGGAGTGAGGGCGCTAACTGGATGTCGCGCGGCGTGGCTAGCAGTAAAGCTGTTGCGTATTTACCGCAAAATATTGCCAAAATGAATGCGGCAAAGCGTGAGTTGGTGATTCAACAATGTCTGGCTGCGCATTATGCAGAATATAACGGTCACTTGCCGTATAATGGCGTGATTAACGGTTATCAACTTATCATTGAACAGCGTCATGAGATGGTTGATAGCATCGAGTATGATCTGCCGCAGTGTGAGTAGGATGTGATACATCACTCATCAATTGGTAGCATTAACATTTAACACAGCATACCCAAATAAAAAGGCCGTCCCCAATGACCGATACTAATCCTTATAACCCGTATAATTTTGCACCTTTACAGCCGACTGGTAGAAACGAGACCGATACTGCCAACACTTATGCGCCTGAAGACATGATTAAAATATATGAGCAGCAGTTTTTGATACCAGTACCTGAAGAAAAGCTGACCGAGTTTTTACCCGCGCTAAAAAGCTTCTATGATATCGACGATCATACGTTAGATGTGAGTGCCATTATTTTCGACGCAATCGCAGACGCCTCTATCATTTACAATCATAAGGTCAAAGTGGGCGACTATCAAATACTAGGTGGATTGATAGAGGAAGTGATTGAATACGATGAAGACAGTGATGAAAGTAATAAAGATGACCAAGCCACTGAAGACCTATCCGTTGAAGACAAAGACATTCAAGCCTATACACTAGAATGTAAGCGTACTTTTTTCATTAATGAGGTAGAGATACCTTATCATTTCAACTTGTTTATTTATGGTGACGGCTATTCTACTTTAACCAAAAAAGAAACCGTGCTAGAAAAAATGTATTGGTTCGTTAGAGGAAGATTTGAAGAAAATCTATTAGACGACACTGAAGATAATGACAGTTTAGACTCGATCAATGAACAGCTAGCCAGTTTGGGTATTCGGGAAATGGATTTGACCACCATAGACGAAGTAATAAGCTATGTGGAAGACAGTATTATAGATGATGCCATGGTAGAGGCGCTTAACAAGTTATTAGATGCAGCTGAGTAGGTAGCTATCCATAAAATTGATGTCAGGACAATACGTTTTAACGTCAATTTTTATAAGAGCCGTTGTAAAAGAATATTTATATAAGATTAGCTATAAAAGACTATTGATATAAGGCACATTGCTATGCAACAAACACAGAATTCTGTGGATCAAAGACAAGATATTATAGAACACAGACCCGTATTTATGCCGAGAACCAACAGTGACAATCTGGTAAAAACAGATATGGTTAGGTTTGAGCGGCATGTGGGGTTTGCCAGTCGCCAAAAGAAAAAATCCATTAATGATATGCATCAAGTCATTCGCAAAAAGTATGGCTTTAGTCATGTCCTTGAGCTATCGAGCAAGTCTGGTAATAAATTGAGTTTTCCGCTGAGTCCATTAAGCTTGAAGCTAACAAATGAACAAGATGGGCAGCAGTACAGTGTCGAAAATGCCTTTCAAAGCAGTATGATTTTTGAGGATGGTGGCCCCTATACTGACTTGTTAAGTGCGCCGCCAAGACAAGCCAGAAAGGACGAGCGCTTAATGACCTCGGGTGAACTGATTGGCTATAATTATTTTGGTATGGAGTGGAGCGTAGAGCCATTGACCACATTTTATGATTGGCTCTATGTAAATGCCCTAAAGCAAAACCCGCATTTGCATGAAGAAGTTATGCAATATCAAGCCTTTACGGATCGTGAGTTTAATCCTAAAAAGTCTATCCATTGTGCGGCTTATGCACTGGCGATGTTTGTGGCGCTCAATAAACGCGAGTTGCTCGATAACATTGAAGACCCCGCAGTATTTTTTAATTTATATCATGAATTCAAAATAAGTAATACTGAGCAGCTTTTAGAAGCGGGTTGGGTTTGATCGTTAAAGCGGTAATTTATGCAGTAAAAATTATCAAGATAAACTTATGATATGCTAATCAAGCGACTTTATGATATATGAGAATAGCCAAGCTTGTCTTGGCTTTTTCATGCCTAAAAAATTTTCATGCCTAAAAAATCAAGCACCTTAGTCTGGTTGATTTTAGCGTTATATATTTCAACAGAACGCTTATTACTCTTAATTATGTAGATGTGATATAAACTTACGAATACTAGGGCATGTCCTCATTTTAAAAGTGGCGATAAAAATTAGATAAATTGCAGTCAAACAAGGATAATATCGAGATATTAGTCAGCTATTTGACACCGTTTGGCAAGATTTAGCCATTTTTAAACCATTTATATAACTATCGATTGAATTGAGGACGCGCCCTAAGTATGACTATAATTCTAGAAAATTAGACAAAAAAAATCCCCACTTCTTATTTAAGAAGTGAGGATTTTAGTGCTTTTATAAGCCATATTTGGAGCGGGAAAAGAGATTCGAACTCTCGACCCCAACCTTGGCAATGTTAACTGATCGATTTTCATTGGAATGTGTAATTCTACATTAACCTGTATATATTGATATATAAGGGCTTTGAGATGGTTAATGAATTATAGCTTTAAGGGCGGATTAAGTAAACGTATTTTTTAGTCTGAATATGGTCACCCTAATATTAGGGTCTTTTGACCACTTACCCCCTACTCGAGGGATAAGCGAAATCCACTGCAATGTTAGTTATATCTTATAACCTGTTTAGTATTTTCCCTAAAAAGCAGTGAGTCTTTCGTTTTTTACCTGCCGTTTCTGATATTGAGTGCATCGAACTATTTTTAATATATAACGGTTATGCAAATATATTCCTTTCTAACTTAGTATCATATGGTTGTATACCTATCGTATTTTCTCATGGAATGTTTATCAGATCTCATCATCTATTATCATAAAAAGGTGTACTAAAAACCTCAGCAAGCCAGAAAACGCTTTACCATTTGATGTCTGTTCGTCAGTAATACAAATGCCAAATCTGATAGTGCGAGAGTTGGAAGGTTTGAATATGATTTTTGAGTTCTCTGATTTTTTATCAGTAGTTCTATAGATATCATGGACAGTAGCTTTTATACCTTCATTACCTGAAATCATCCACGACTGTGCAGGTAAAAGTCTCACGCTAATCTGTACAAACCTTAGAAACTCCTCTATATCTTTTACTGGAAATGAAAGATAGGCATTATCAATAGTGATTTTTTGTCTAACTATCTGTAGAAACCATAGGTAGTCCGCATGTTGTTGATCACGTAAGATCCATACTGATTTTAGTATGACGGGTAGAAGCTCATAGTTTTCTCTACTTTTCATATTTTTTGGTTGTCGTTGATCCGTTGTTTCAATGAAGCGACATTTTCCCTGGCTAGTAGTAATCTGGGCTATTTGCTCAGCGCGCTTAGCGAATACTTGGCCATCTTCAAACTTTATAAATGAATGGTTTGACGATAGTCTGATATCGCTGCTTTCCTCTAGCAGCTGTAAGAATTTGATAAGTTGATTAATGCCATAGCGGTGAACCCTATCGTCTGCCATATTAGTAGTGAATACATCACTTTCCTTGAACCGATTAGCAGTATCAATAGTAAGGTTTACTGGAATATCTCGACTTTGATTTAAGGTCAGTTTCTTTGCCAATTTGCGAGTATCGGAGATGGATATCTTATCATTGATAATTGAGACACTATTCGACTTGAGTCTATCTTTACTAATACCAGTAATATTTTTAAAGATAGCGTAATCTAATTGCATTTCTGTATTGGCAATAGCGTATGTAGTCATGAGCATTGCCGAATGAATGTAATACTCAAAGCTACGATTAGGAGATATATGTCCTACTAATCCTGAAATTGCATACCATTGAACCGCCCCGGGATTGTCGGAGACCTAATATTCTGAGAGAATACGACAATGAAAAGACAAACCTATACTCCTGAGATTAAAGAACGCGCCGTTCGCATGCTGATTGAAGCGGCAGGC
>NZ_JAFCTE010000034.1:0-5163 GCF_049895865.1 Psychrobacter sp. TWR1-1-1
GCACGATTGGATATGTGTCACCCTTTGAGTTTGAAAAGCGGTATTATGATAATTTAACCCTGTCAGGCATCGCTGCCTGACTCAAGTAGATCAGCCTCCGATATAGTCGGGGCGGTTCAGACTGTTGCAAAGGCACACTTATTCCAAACTTAAACACACCCTGTGTAATTGTAATAGATAACGCCAGGTTTTATAAATACAAACGCACTAGGTTAGTAAATATTGAACCTGATAAGTCCTTGATAGAGCAAGCAAAGAAGCGTATGGATATATCGCGCAACTACTACAATGTATTATTTAAATAATTGCCAAACTAAGAGAGAAATATTATGCGCGGAGTTAATAAAGTCATCATCATCGGGAACCTCGGTGCAGATCCCGAGGCACGTCAATTTAATAACGGCGGTAGTGTTACCAATATATCAGTAGCGACCTCTGAGCAATGGACTGATAAACAGAGTGGCGAAAAAAGAGAAGCGACCGAATGGCATCGTGTTTCACTATTCAATCGTTTAGGTGAAATCGCCGCTCAGTATCTGCGTAAAGGTAGCAAGGTCTATATTGAGGGTAGCTTACGCACTCGTAAGTACCAAGCCCCTGACGGTAGCGACCGTTATGCGACTGAAATTCGCGCTGACCAGATGCAGATGCTAGATAGTAATGACGATAACAACAGAAAAATCAGTCATCCAGACCGTCAAAAGCCTCAGAACGACCAGCAATCACCCAATAATAAAATAAATAACAACAATGTTAATCAGGGGCTTCCACCTGGGCCAGTAGATGACGATATTCCCTTCGCTCCCCACTTTGACGGTCAGTTTTAAAATTTTGAGAATAACCATCAAATCCTTTGAACAACTTGTATCAACTAATTGGTGAAGTGATGGCTCAAAAAAGAAGTATCTGAGTTTAGGCACTCCAATGCGATTCAGCTATGCTAAAAAAATCATAGAGACAAACTTGGTAAACTAATGAATTGATGAGGAGTTTGCCATGGTAACCCTCCCAAACTTAAGACACCTAATAAATAGAGTTAAGCTGCCTGACTCAAGTAAAAATGTTTCCGACATACTCAGGATAGTTACCGTTCAATTTAATTTTGAGTAAGATGAATAGCTTCATAAGATTCTATAAAATGCCAGCCACCATGCCTATGAAGGTTTTGCAAAATTAAATTATTCTGATATGTTTTAAAGGATACTCATAGTGCCTACAGCCGATTTTCAGCTCAAATTTCTAAGGCGTATTCAATGGTTACTTGAGTCTAGCTCTTACACCTCTACCTATAAGTTTGCATTATTAATGGCGGTAACAAACCTTTCTATAGAGTCTGCTGCTAGTGATAATAGAGAGTGTAGTATGTCATATGAAGAGTTAGCTGAGCAGTTTGTTCAGCTTTACTGGACACAAACACTGCCGTTTTCACATCAAGATGATGACTCTGTGTTGAAACAAAGTAATGCAGGGGGTCAAGCTAAGGTTATTACTAGCATACTGAAGTTGCAACAAGAGACTAAAACTACCAGCATACGTATAGCTCGGACGCGTAGTATTGAAAAGTGGCAGTCAACGATTAAAGAGGTTGCTCAGACCATTAAAAATAACCCTGCGAAATACCTACAAAGTGCACAAGACAAGGTCACTCGCGAATTTCTATATGTTTATAATCCTAAAGAAAATGCGATAGTATTGATGCCTGGAATCGCATATTGTTTTACCCGTTTCAGTCAGATAATTCATAAACTCTGTCAGCAATACTGGACTGAGTTTGTGCGTAAGAACCGTCACAATCAACCTTATTTTAGCGATGATATTGACCTACAACAATTTCTATTTCATCAATCAAGACAAAGCTTAAAGATCTTGGAGTCCATATTAATTGATAGCCAACAAGGGCAGTGCTTCTATTGTCATAAAGCTTTAAAAAATAATATCGAGGTCGATCATTTTATTCCTTGGTCGAAATACCCCATTGATACCACTCATAATTTCGTACTCACTGATCATCGCTGCAACAACAGCAAACGGGATTATCTTGCTGAAGAGCTGTTCTATGAGAAGTGGCTAGAGCGCAATCAACAACACGGTCATACGATTGAACAGCAAGCAAAAACCATAGGCTTTATAACCAATCAGCAACGCTCAGAGACGATTAGCCAGTGGGCTTATCAAATAGCGGTGGAACATGAGGATTTAGTCTGGTCACCAAAACCAAGTATAAAGTTGCGGCCAATTAATCCTGATGCATTACCACAGCTTAGAGCCTAATAAATAGATATGTCACCTTATGACCAAACGAGCCTCTAAAAGCACCCTTAACTATTATGATGAAAATGCCGTTGAGTTTGCTTATCAAACGGTAAGCATAGATATGCATGATTTATACGAGCTGTTTATTAGTCAGCTCCCTCAAAGAGATACGCAGTCTGTTTTAGATGTGGGCTGTGGCTCAGGTAGGGATGCAAATTACTTTGCTAGGCAGGGTTATGACGTAACAGCGATAGATACCAGCGTCGAATTAATTCAGTGGGCTCAGAAGCACCATATGTCTAGCAGAATTGGTTGGGTTAACTTGGATTTTAGCAGTATTGAAAAGCAGGCTTGGGAAAATAAGTTTACTGGCATTTGGGCTTGTGCCTCATTGCTACACGTGCCATTTCTTGAGCTGCCTTTCGTTATAAAGTCATTATTAAAAACCTTGAATGATGATGGAGTGATGTACTTATCATTTAAATATGGGGAAGGGGAGCGAGTAGATGAGGAGCGCTTCTTTTGTGATATGAATGAATCACGCTGGACAACCATTGTTGCTAACATACCGCAAGTGATTGAATACGATATCTGGTTGTCGGCCGATAAAAGAGCCGACTGTAAAGATGCATGGCTTAATGTGATGATCAAACGAGAAAATAATCCTATTAGAAGTTCTGTAAAATGATGACTAACAACTGACAATAACTGATATAAAGCTTGGCGGGTAGATATGAGTGAGTCAATGGAACTTTTAAGGTTGTTCGAGTCAAATGGCCGAATGAATAAATACCAAAAGTTATTTAAACAGCTCATCTATGTTCTGTCAGAAGAAAATATTGAGTATGTGATTATTGGCACACTTGCCTACTCAGAGTATGCACCGCCTCGTGCGACCACCAATATTAATTTCATGATCTCTGAAAATGACTGCTGCAAATTTGAAAGCGTCCTTAAAGAGTATGGAATTGATTTTATATGGAATGCCCACCAACAGCTCATCATTACTGTCAAAGATGATAGTGATGAAACTAAAAAATATCCTCTCGCACTTTCATTCCAAATCACCCCTAAAGGTCTTACATTTAATCAGCCTATATCTAAAGAGATATTTGGTATGGCTGATGTACCTGTTGCTAGCCCTGAAGCATTAGTAGCTTTATGGTGTGTGGCAGTCAGTAAGGGATATTCTAAGTCTTATTACGATGCCCAAATGATGATTAAGCTAAAGTTAGCAGATGTTGATAGATGCATTGCTGTGATTGAAAGTCTTCATGAAACTAATGCCAATAAAGTATTGCGCTCAATTCTCACAGGTAATGCTATGTATGTCGATACGATCAATATGGATGAGGCGCTGATGATGCCGTCTGAACTAATCCAAACTCATGAAGAGATTGAGCTGGCTAAAGCTCATCGCTATAACGCTGCGCAAGAGCGTCGGCGTCAATTGCACGAAGGGATAAAACATGTAAAATAATACTATGATTTGCGCTTTTATTATACTGAGGTTATAAGCCTTTAAAATGGACGAATAATAAAAGTGCATCGCTTGATGCTACTTATATTTACGCAGACTACTCTAGAGCATTCTTACAAGCCTGAGCTAAATAAGGAGCAACGGTATCTTGTTTCAATAGCCACTTCAAATATCCAGCACCATCCGAGTGAGTCGCTAAATCTGCAATAGCCTCACCCTTGTGCTTACCAAAACTTAAGTGCGTGGGTACACGCGCTATTTCGCTAAATTCATATAAGCTCTCCACATCACTTATCTCATGGCCTTGGCTATTCGCCAAGTCAATCAGACTACCAAGCACCAGCTCAGTGAAGTAAATATCAGCAATGGCAGCATGAGCATCTCTTGCTTGAGCACGGGCTATATCACGGTGAAAGTGGTAGAGGAGGGATACTAGCTTATGGCTTTCAAGCGTAGGAAGCAGGAAGTTAGCCATCGCATTGGTACATATTAATTTAGGCGTATGAGTTACGCCCGCATTTTTAAGAACGGCCATATCAAAATCAATATTGTGACCAATCAAATACGCAACACTGCTAGGTAATTTGAAGTCTGTATGAGGTGGTTCATCTGCAACATCCTCATCACAGATATGTGATATCGCCATAGAGCCCAAGCTGATTTCTTTAAGTGGGTTAAAACGCTTCGCTCTTGGTGCCTGTAATACAGTCACCTTGCCATTAATGATATCAACAATAGAGTAGGCGGCCTCAGTCATGTGTGGCTCAATAAGCCCTGTGGTTTCTGTGTCGAGTATGTATGTCGTCATAATTGGCCTTGATAGATATGAGGAGCTTAGAAGTATGCTATAGGTGGTGCTATTATAACAGTCTATTTTAAGTGGTCTATTAATAGGTTTAAAGGGCAAAATAACTGGTTCCACTAGGGTATAGTCTAATGATTGATAGTTCCAGTTACACTAACCCGTTTTTAAAACATATACCTTATATTTTAATGAGTTAATAATAATGAAAAATTGGCAAGCAATCGCACTATGTCTTTCTATAATAGTCTCAGTAGCAGCATCTGCTTTCTATCTTAAATACGAGCCAAAAACACTAGTAGCAACTAATTTTGGAACAGTTGATTTAGGCAAGGTATTTGCTGAAAAAGTTATGATTGATATTGTTTTGATAGACCATTCTGGCAATGAAGAGAGCTTTGTGGATGGAATTAACTTTTACAACTCATCAAGACCTATAGTTAATGCTCTAGTAGAATTAAACAACCGTCGAAATAGTAGTGGTGTAGAGAGTAAGTATCAAACAAGTTACTGAACCGCCCCGGGATTGTCGGAGACCTAATATTCTGAGAGAATACGACAATGAAAAGACAAACCTATACTCCTGAGATTAAAGAACGCGCCGTTCGCATGCTGATTGAAGCGGCAG
>NZ_JAFCTE010000035.1:0-5027 GCF_049895865.1 Psychrobacter sp. TWR1-1-1
ATACAAACCACTTGGGTGTTGTATGGTCAAGCCAAACGAGCAATTAGTACAGGTTAGCTACATGCATCGCTGCACTTCCACACCCTGCCTATCAACGTCGTAGTCTTCAACGGCTCTTTAGGGAAATCTAATCTTGAGGTGGGCTTCCCGCTTAGATGCTTTCAGCGGTTATCCCATCCGAACGTAGCTACCGGGCAATGCCACTGGCGTGACAACCCGAACACCAGAGGTTCGTCCACTCTGGTCCTCTCGTACTAGGAGCAGATCCTCTCAAATTTCCAACGCCCACGGTAGATAGGGACCGAACTGTCTCACGACGTTCTAAACCCAGCTCGCGTACCTCTTTAAATGGCGAACAGCCATACCCTTAGGACCTGCTTCAGCCCTAGGATGAGATGAGCCGACATCGAGGTGCCAAACACCGCCGTCGATATGAACTCTTGGGCGGTATCAGCCTGTTATCCCCAGAGTACCTTTTATCCGTTGAGCGATGGCCCTTCCATACAGAACCACCGGATCACTAAGACCTACTTTCGTACCTGCTCGACTTGTGGGTCTCGCAGTTAAGCGCGCTTTTGCCTTTATACTCTACGACCGATTTCCGACCGGTCTGAGCGCACCTTCGTACTCCTCCGTTACTCTTTAGGAGGAGACCGCCCCAGTCAAACTACCCACCATACATTGTCCTCGGTATTGTTATACCTGAGTTAGAACCCCAACATGACCAGGGTGGTATTTCAAGATTGGCTCCACCGAGACTAGCGTCTCGGCTTCAAAGCCTCCCACCTATCCTGCACAAGTCAGGTCAAAGTTCAATGTAAAGCTGTAGTAAAGGTTCACGGGGTCTTTCCGTCTAGCCGCGGGTACACAGCATCTTCACTGCGATTTCGATTTCACTGAGTCTCTGCTGGAGACAGCGCTGCCATCATTATGTCATTCGTGCAGGTCGGAACTTACCCGACAAGGAATTTCGCTACCTTAGGACCGTTATAGTTACGGCCGCCGTTTACTGGGGCTTCGATCAAGAGCTTCGCTTACGCTAACCCCATCAATTAACCTTCCAGCACCGGGCAGACATCACACCCTATACGTCCACTTTCGTGTTTGCAGAGTGCTGTGTTTTTAATAAACAGTTGCAGCAGCCTGGTATCTGCGACTGCCAACAGCTCAAGGAGCGTGTCCTATCACCATCAGCAGCGTACCTTCTCCCGAAGTTACGGTACCATTTTGCCTAGTTCCTTCAGCAGAGTTCTCTCAAGCGCCTTGGTATTCTCTACCTGATCACCTGTGTCGGTTTAGGGTACGATTCGTTTATAACTATTGCTTAGAAGCTTTTCCTGGAAGCATGGTATTTGCCACTTCACTGTACAAGTACAGCTTGCTATCAGATCTCAGCCATGTAACAACCCGGATTTACCTAAGTTGTAAGCCTACATCCTTTCACCTGGACAACCAACGCCAGGCTGACATAACCTTCTCCGTCCCTCCATCGCATTATAAACAAGTATCGGAATATTAACCGATTTCCCATCGACTACGCCTTTCGGCCTCGCCTTAGGGGTCGACTCACCCAGCCCCGATTAACGTTGGACTGGAACCCTTGATCTTCCGGCGTGCGAGCTTTTCACTCGCATTATCGTTACTCACGTCAGCATTCGCTCTTGTGATACCTCCAGCATGCCTTACGACACACCTTCACAGGCTTACACAACGCTCCCCTACCACTTGAAAACAAATTCAAATCCGCAGCTTCGGCTCCTAGTTTGAGCCCCGTTACATCTTCCGCGCGGGCCGACTCGACTAGTGAGCTATTACGCTTTCTTTAAAGGATGGCTGCTTCTAAGCCAACCTCCTAGCTGTCTATGCCTTCCCACCTCGTTTCCCACTTAACTAGGAATTTGGGGCCTTAGCTGGCGGTCTGGGTTGTTTCCCTCTCCACAATGGACGTTAGCACCCACTGTGTGTCTCCCGGATATCACTCATCGGTATTCGGAGTTTGCATCGGTTTGGTAAGTCGGTATGACCCCCTAGCCGAAACAGTGCTCTACCCCCAATGGTGTTCGTCCGAGGCGCTACCTAAATAGCTTTCGGGGAGAACCAGCTATCACCGAGTTTGATTAGCCTTTCACCCCTATCCACAAGTCATCCCCTGGCTTTTCAACGACAGTGGGTTCGGTCCTCCGGTGCCTGTTACGGCACTTTCAACCTGCTCATGGATAGATCACTCGGTTTCGGGTCTATACCCTGCAACTATGGCGCCCTATTAAGACTCGGTTTCCCTACGGCTCCCCTAAACGGTTAACCTTGCTACAGAATATAAGTCGCTGACCCATTATACAAAAGGTACGCGGTCACCCTAATAAATTAAGGCTCCCACTGCTTGTACGCACACGGTTTCAGGTTCTATTTCACTCCCCTCACAGGGGTTCTTTTCGCCTTTCCCTCACGGTACTGGTTCACTATCGGTCAGTCAGGAGTATTTAGCCTTGGAGGATGGTCCCCCCATCTTCAAACAGGATTTCTCGTGCCCCGCTCTACTTAATATGTTAACGCTAATGTTTCGAATACAGGACTATCACCTACTACGGTCAGCTTTCCCACGCTGTTCTTCTACATTAGCATTAATCGGCTTCTCCCCGTTCGCTCGCCGCTACTAGGGGAATCTCATTTGATGTCTATTCCTAAGGGTACTGAGATGTTTCACTTCCCCTCGTTCGCTTCTTGTACAAGTACAAGATACCTACCTTATGGTAGGTGGGTTTCCCCATTCAGAAATCTCCGGATCACAGGATATTGCCGCCTCCCCGAAGCTTATCGCAGGCTGTCACGTCTTTCATCGCCTCTGACTGCCAAGGCATCCACCATGTGCGCTTCATTACTTGACCATACAACCCCAAGTAGTCTAACTTATAAATAAGTGTTGACTTCAAAGTGTCATAAGATCTAATTATGATAACGATATCACCTATGTTTATACGCTTGATTCAGTTCTCTTTACTTTTTTTAATCACTCACCCCTGGGATAACAACTGATGTCGTTAAGAGGTGAGTGATTAAGGTTAAGAGGTGCGCGTGAACACGCTCCTCCTAACCCAGACTCATATCTATGTTTTTAAATAGTCTCTATGCTCTCGTCGAGTCACAGATTCTGTATAAAACAGAAAGAAGTAATCTTGCCAATATTATGGCGAATCACTTGTTTCTATTTATACTATTAGCACTTAAAGCTTATTCGTCTATAGTGGTGGAGCCAAACGGAGTCGAACCGTTGACCTCCTGCGTGCAAGGCAGGCGCTCTACCAACTGAGCTATGGCCCCATTATAAAATGGTGGGTCTAAGTGGACTTGAACCACTGACCCCCGCGTTATCAACACGGTGCTCTAACCAGCTGAGCTACAGACCCAATTACGCTTGTTAAAACGTAAGCTTAAACTAAAGAACAACTTGTTGTGAATTCTTGCTGACCGAATGCCATCTATAAGGAGGTGATCCAGCCGCAGGTTCCCCTACGGCTACCTTGTTACGACTTCACCCCAGTCATCAACCACACCGTGGTGAACGCTCCCCCGAAGGTTAAGCTATCCACTTCTGGTGCAATCAACTCCCATGGTGTGACGGGCGGTGTGTACAAGGCCCGGGAACGTATTCACCGCGGCATTCTGATCCGCGATTACTAGCGATTCCTACTTCATGGAGTCGAGTTGCAGACTCCAATCTGGACTACGATAGGCTTTTTGAGATTCGCATCACATCGCTGTGTAGCTGCCCTCTGTACCTACCATTGTAGCACGTGTGTAGCCCTGGTCGTAAGGGCCATGATGACTTGACGTCGTCCCCGCCTTCCTCCAGTTTGTCACTGGCAGTATCCTTAGAGTTCCCGGCTTAACCCGCTGGTAACTAAGGACAAGGGTTGCGCTCGTTGCGGGACTTAACCCAACATCTCACGACACGAGCTGACGACAGCCATGCAGCACCTGTATTCTAATTCCCGAAGGCACTCCCGCATCTCTGCAGGATTCTAGATATGTCAAGACCAGGTAAGGTTCTTCGCGTTGCATCGAATTAAACCACATGCTCCACCGCTTGTGCGGGCCCCCGTCAATTCATTTGAGTTTTAACCTTGCGGCCGTACTCCCCAGGCGGTCTACTTATTGCGTTAGCTGCGTCACTAAGTCCTCAAGGGACCCAACGACTAGTAGACATCGTTTACGGCGTGGACTACCAGGGTATCTAATCCTGTTTGCTACCCACGCTTTCGAGCCTCAGTGTCAGTATTATGCCAGAAGGCTGCCTTCGCCATCGGTATTCCTCCAGATCTCTACGCATTTCACCGCTACACCTGGAATTCTACCTTCCTCTCACATACTCTAGCTCTACAGTTTCAGATGCAGTTCCCAGGTTAAGCCCGGGGATTTCACATCTGACTTATAGAGCCACCTACGCTCCCTTTACGCCCAGTAATTCCGATTAACGCTTGCACCCTCTGTATTACCGCGGCTGCTGGCACAGAGTTAGCCGGTGCTTATTCTGCAGCTAATGTCATCGTCCATGGGTATTAACCATGGAGTCTTCTTCACTGCTTAAAGTGCTTTACAACCAAAAGGCCTTCTTCACACACGCGGCATGGCTGGATCAGGGTTTCCCCCATTGTCCAATATTCCCCACTGCTGCCTCCCGTAGGAGTCCGGGCCGTGTCTCAGTCCCGGTGTGGCTGATCATCCTCTCAGACCAGCTACAGATCGTCGCCATGGTAGGCCTTTACCCCACCATCTAGCTAATCCGACTTAGGCTCATCTAATAGCGAGAGCAGTAAACTGCCCCCTTTCTCCCGTAGGTCGTATGCGGTATTAATACGAGTTTCCCCGTGCTATCCCCCACTACTAGGTAGATTCCTAAGTATTACTCACCCGTCCGCCGCTCGTCAGCGAGAAGCAAGCTTCTCCTGTTACCGCTCGACTTGCATGTGTTAAGCCTGCCGCCAGCGTTCAATCTGAGCCATGATCAAACTCTTCAGTTTAATCTTGCT
>NZ_JAFCTE010000036.1:0-4946 GCF_049895865.1 Psychrobacter sp. TWR1-1-1
CACGATTGGTTATGTGTCACCTTTTGAGTTTGAAAAGCAGTATTATGATAATTTAATCCTGTCAGGTGTTGCTGCCTGACTCAAGTAAATAAGCCTCCGATAAAGTCGGGGCGGTTCAGGATAACTGTTTAAATAAAGCTTTTTTCTTTGCTCACATAATGGAAGAAGTCGGAAATAAATTTAATATAAAAAATGGAGAAAGTTTAAATTATAGTTGGGAAAATCTGTATAGAACTGCAACTATTACGAGTAATGGCAAAAAACTTTTGAAAAGCCCATTTAAAGCTTTTAGGGGTAATGAATCTTTATCTAAAATTTATGGAAGATATAATGGAAAACCTGCAAACCAAGAGATGATAGCAAATATCGCGTATGCAAACCGCTTAGGTAATGGGAACGTAGAGTCTGGTGATGGATGGAAGTATAGAGGTAGAGGAATTATACAGATTACTGGAAGAGACAAATATGATCCAATAAATGTAGCTATTAGAGAAAGAGTTCCAGACTTTAATAGAGAAATTACTGCTATCAATATAAATGATATTGAAGAGGGAACAGTGGCTTCTATGGCTTACTGGTATAACAATAAAATTTATAAGATTGCTAATAAAGGCCCGACAGTATCAAATTTTGAAGAGACGGTTGATATTGTTAATGAAAATACTCCATCTCGAAAAGATAGAATAGATCACTTTAAAAAATGCTTAAAGGTGTTCCGAGTTAATGAATGTCAAAAAATACAACCTCCTACTTCATCATTAGAGGGCTCTACGGTTGAGATAATTATTAATAGAACTAGTCAAAACTCCCAATCAACAGTAGGCACCCTTTCCATTCCAAATTATAACTTCGACGGCTTTGTACTAGAAAGACCAGGTCCTGATACTACTACTAGGAATATGCGCAAAAGAGTTCCTACAGGAGTTTATAAAGTGAAATGGCATGAAACAAAGCTAAATCGTTCTTTGGGGAAAGCTTTTGTTCTTTTCAATGATGATGTTCCTGCTGACAGGTATATATTAATACATATTGGAAATTACCCAAAGGATACCGACGGCTGTATTTTACTAGGAAGCTCAAAGGGTAAAGACTTTGTGGGTAATAGCACCAATACTGTATTTGCTTTTTATAAACTATTCGAGAATTCTAACCTTACTAAAATTCGAGTTAAAATAACTGAGAGCTATTAAATGAAAGCATTTACATCTGTATTATTAGTAACTACCCTCGCCTTAGTATCCTGTGACAGTACGGGTAATACAAATAAACCTGAGACTAAGGATGCAGACGGTAGCATTACTACACCAAAACAATCAGTATCTGATATCCCATTACATTTTAAAGACGCTCATGAATTTAGGCTATTTCTTGATACCAATCAGTATGGTGATGAAGAAAAAATAGACATGATTAATAATTTTTTCGATAGTATTTCTGATTACTCTACTAGTGAGTTAAC
This sequence comes from Psychrobacter sp. TWR1-1-1, assembly GCF_049895865.1. NCBI lineage: Bacteria > Pseudomonadati > Pseudomonadota > Gammaproteobacteria > Moraxellales > Moraxellaceae > Psychrobacter > Psychrobacter sp. TWR1-1-1. The sequence continues at coordinate 1,460 of NZ_JAFCTE010000036.1, forward strand.
TCACTCGTTTGCAAGCATAGGCGCTAATATTGAATGGGACGTTGATTTAATTTCTCAGTTCAAACACAACATGCAAAAAACAATCATTAATAATCCTAACTTATTGATAATTATTAGTGACAATCTGAATAATGATGAACTTAAACGCTTTGCAAAATTTTACTTTGGTAACGTTATTTGGAACGATGAATTTCCCAGCGAGCTATATTACCTCAAGACAAATAACTCACAGTCTTTTGAAGTATTTATTGAAAATTTTTATGGGCTCTATCAAGCAATGTCGCCTCGCATACTTAATACAAGCTATATCGTAGCAGATAAAGATGGCAATACTAATATTAGAGAATTACCTAGCTCTAATTCTAAACGTGTAGGTAAGTTTAATAATGGTAGTAAAGCTACTGCTTTATGGATAGAAGGCGATTGGCTTTTTGTTCATAACAAGTCCAATGTTGGTTACGTTCATGTAAGTAATTTAAATGCAGTTGATTCAGCCATAGACAAGTTACAATCTAGTGATAACCCTACTAATGTCATTTTAGAAAAAGAAGCTGACTTAGATATGGACGGTGATAGCGATGTCATAAGCGTTGCAAAGCCTAAAGAACAAGACGATAGAAACTTTGATCTTGAAATTTCCGTATATCGAACGGTCAACGGGAAAAGTCATTTGTGGCAACAAAACACGTTAATGTTTAAGGATCCAATCAATGGCTGCATGATGGACGGTTTGGAAGATATCAGTACAAGCTCAGGTAAGTTTACTATTGAATATATGTCTTGCTACGATAACAAGTATGGTAAAAGGTTTGTGAGCTTTTCCTATGACATTCAGTCAGATGATTTTAAGGTGATTAAAAATATAATAAGCTTTTTTAACTCTGAATCGAATGAGATGAACCAAACGTTTAATTGCAAAGATAATGGATATTTGTTTTCATCTTACAATGATGATTGTGAGTGGTTGTAGCAATTTTTTTGAATTTCTAGTAAGAGCAAATTAAATGAAAAATACGCTGAAAACACTTCTTTTACTAATAACCCCAATCTCTATCGTTGCTTGTAATGCACAATCAACTTCTTCAGAACATCAACCAAGCAATGAAGGAACGATAACCACGGCTAAAGTGGATAACGTTAACAGCGACATTAACGCTAAGAGAAATATCGTTCTGTATATGGAAGCTCATGATTTATCCGGTCTTGAACAATCCTCTAAGTCAGACGCGCATTATTATCGAGTTCTCATTAAGAAATTATCTAATAATCGTTATTTAGTGCAGGATTTCTTTATCTCGGGAGATAAGTTTACAGATCCGTATATATTGACAGAGGGAAAGCTTGATTATACCGATAACGAGGACGTAGCCCATCCCAATAATTATTATCCAAGGGAAGGAATAAGAACCGTATGGTTTGAGTCTGGTAGCAAAAAAATACAATCCTATTATAGAAATAATTTGCCAACAGGGACTTGGATTGAGTATTTTGAAAATGGACAAAAAAAGAGTGAAGATACTTACAAAGATGGGGTTTTGCATGGTATATCTAAGAAATGGAATGAGCAGGGTGACCTAACAGGTGAATGCACTTATGACCATGGTGTCAAAAATGGTCGCTGTTATTCAAAATTCACGTTATATCCTAATATCTATCACTCTGACGGTAAATATAAGAATGGTAAAAGATTTGGTATTTCTAAATCATGGAATATAGATGGTACCATTGAAGAATTCATATTTAATGGGCCACTATCTCTGCAGGAAATCGAAAAGGATTTGACAAAAAATCAGTTTAAAATATTTACTCTTGATGTTACTGCAGATGGCATAGATGATTTAGTGATTAGTCGTATCAATGATAATGCTAATCTATATCAAGGTGACGAACTTTATGTTCTTATTGGAGACAAAGGTGGTAAATACAAATTGAGCTTGAGTACGTCAAATTATGCCAGCGATGGAGGTTACTTTTTATACGATATATTACCTCGACCGAACTATAATGGTTTTATTCTTGGCACATATTTTTCAAGTAAAGGTCAACCAAACATTAATTACTATTTTACCTTTAAAAATAAAGATTGGTATGTTTCAACCACTACGATGGGAGGGTCTATGCCTAGTGGAGAATATTATTATTGTATTGATAATAATCAAAAACACATAAAAGAATATACTAATAGTATGCCGCCTGCTGATGATACTAAGCCCTGTACCCCACCACCCACCAAGTACGTCGTCACGTCAGATAAGGCAGAAATATTGTCTGACACCTTTGAATCTAGATCACCACCAAATTACTATATCCAAAAAGATACTATTGAAGCTATTGATCAAAATGAAGACTGGGTACAAGTATCTTATAAAAATGGTACTAAATTTGGTTGGATCGATAAGCGTGATTTGACGCCTATACCAAACTAACTCGAGGCAAAGACATTCATTACAAGCTTTACCGATGATAGTAGCTAGAAAAGCTAATAAAAAAACCAAAAAAATCCGACTGCATTAAGCGATCGGATTTTTAATATTTGGTGGAGAGGTAATCATCCCAACCATAAGACACTTATCAAATAGAATTAAGCTGTATGGTTTAGTTTCTGTATTGGCGTAAAGCCACCATTGCCCATGCTCGGGCGCTCATAATTGCATTTGATCTTTAATAGTTCGATGTCATAGTGGCACGCCTTTCTGGCCCTTGTATTGATAGGTCATTGCTAGGCTGTGGACTTTATTATCTTGCAATTACTTACGGTAGGTTGTAATGCTTAACTGTGGATAGTCGCTCAATCCTCTCTTCTGGTTTTACCCTAGCTGCTTCTGCATTGGACTCTGCCCAAGCTGCGTATGCTTTAGCCCTAGCTATTTTCTCTTCTGCCCTAGCAGATTCTACTTTTGCAATGGCTGCGTTCGCTTTTGCAATGGCTACGTCTGCTTTTGTAATGGCTTCTGTCCTAGCTACTTTTTCTGCTGCGTGTGCTTTTGTGTATGCTTCTACACTAGGTTGTTTGGCTGCAGCCGTGGCATATTCATTATGGGCATTTGCTACTCCAAAAGTAAAAACAGTCAAAGTTATTACACCTGATAGAAATGTAAATAATTGGTTTAATGCTTTCATTGTATTGTTTACTCTCAGTTTCATTCAAATGTACCTACAATACACGATGTCTAAATCATTAGGCAAGCTTGCTTTCTCCTACTTCATAAAGCGTTAAAAAGTCCTTAAATTTGAATAAAATACTTCTCCTTTATAGCCTATATTTCATAGAGTATAAATAAAGGCGTTTTGACTGTATAGCTTACGTGTTGAAGTATTAAAGAAAACGTACTGATCGAAAAATCCTAGCACCTTGATTTGCTCTAAGATCACCATGAACCGCCCCGACTTTATCGGAGGCTTATTTACTTGAGTCAGGCAGCAACACCTGACAGGATTAAATTATCATAATACTGCTTTTCAAACTCAAAAGGTGACACATAACCAA
>NZ_JAFCTE010000037.1:0-4764 GCF_049895865.1 Psychrobacter sp. TWR1-1-1
AAAACACGACTGCATAGCACGATTGGTTATGTGTCACCCTTTGAGTTTGAAAAGCGGTATTATGATAATTTGACCCTGTCGGGTATTGCTGCCTGACTCAAGTAAATCACTCTCCGATAAAGTCGGGGCGGTTCAACGGAAATTCATACGTTTTTTTATTGTTTATCTGTTAGTGATAATGGCTGTTATTATATCTATTCTTAATATGGATTAGGGTCTCTATATATATTTGTTTAAACTTGCCCAAATAACATTACGCCATGTATTAATGAAGGGCCTAAGAATACCATAAATAATCCCGCTAAAATCATTGTTAAACTAGCTATAACGCCCTCGTCCTCATTGCGCTGACTTGCCCGGGCTGTACCAAAACCGTGTGATGCATTACCAAATGCGATTCCATTTGCAAGATGTGAGCGAATACGAAAAAAAGTCAAAATCATATCTCCTAAAATCATTCCCACCATCCCTGTAATCAAAGTAAACAATGAAACTAAAGAGGAAGATCCGTGAATTTTTTCAGATAAGTCTAACGCAAATGGTGTCGATATTGAACGGGCCATCAAGCTATAGGTCAAGGTCTTATCAAAATGAAACAAACCAGCGAATATATATATGCTTAAGACCCCCACCACCATCCCGACAGTTATGGAAGCGGTCAAAGCCAAAGCTTGTTGACGTATTAAACGACGATACTCATAAATAGGTATAGCAAACGCAACCGTTGCGGGGGCAAGTAACTGCACAATCCAAGCTGTATCCTTCCAATAAGTATCATAAGAGATATTAAAAATAATCATTAATGAAAGCGTTACTACTGGAACCGTGATAGCAGGGTTTAGCCAAGATTTTCGATAGCGCACATAGACTACTCTAGCCATATAATAGGCAGCTAATGTCCAAATGAGACAAAGGATTGACCAAGTATTCACCGCAAATCCTCACGCATTATTATCATTTTTTAGGTTTAATTGGGCTTTATGAATCTGATGTCGATACAATCTACGTTGCAAACGGTGCACCATAATAAAAGTTAATGCTGAGCTTAACATCACCATCGCGGTACTTAAGATAATTGTCAGCATTAATTGCCAGCCCTTACTGATAAATAGCGCCTTGTATTGAAGTATTGACATCATAAGTGGGATAAACATTAATACTAATTCACCCAAAACAAATTTTGCCCCCAGTCTGACCCAGTTAACCTTGATAGCACCACTCATTAATAAGATCAGCATTAAAAATACTCCTAAGACGCCTGAGGATACGGGTAGATGCAATAACTCAACCAATATCGCAGCACAATACCAGACAGCTGCGATAATAGCGCATTGCATAAGGACATGAAGCCATGATTGGCGACAGAACTGTTGAAGTCTAAGTTTTTTTTCAGCTACAAAGGATAGGGATAAGCGAATATTAGGATTACGCATAATAGTTGTTGTTTGTTAATTAGAGACCACTTATTATAAGAACACTATAGTCATAAATTATGAATTATATTTTTATTTTTATTCCTAATTCCTATAATAAATTTCGTTCTCATTCCTAACTGTGGTTTATTATTTATGATAACTTTGAAACAATTACGCTGCTTTGTGACAGTTGTAAAAACAGGTGGGTTTCTTCAAGCCAGTATTCAACTCAATTTAACCCAACCCACCGTTACCAAATCCATCAGTAACCTTGAAGAATATTTAGGCGTAGCTCTGTTTGATAAGCCGTTGACTCATAGAAAAAAGCGGCTAGTTAATTTAACGGAAATTGGCGAACACCTCTATATTCAAGCAGTGGATATCTTACAAAAGGCAGATAATCTTGAACAAACAGTAGTAGATTATCAGCAATTAATAGGTGGTAAGTTGCGTCTGGGGATTTCACCGTTAGGCAGTGAAATACTAAGCAAAGCTATTTTTAACTTTTACCAAATGCATCCTAGTATAGAAACCTCACTTATCGAAGATGGTGCTGAGTCACTTAAGCAGGCCCTTCTAGAGGGGCAACTTGATGTGGCAACATTGATGAAGCCGATTGACGATGATTTTGACTACTCGTCGATATGTTGCTATCCAGTGGTGGTCGTAGCAAATAAAAACCGTATGGGTAAGCGAAAAACCAAGGTAACACTTAAGTCACTATCAAATGCACCCCTAATTTTATTTACCTCCAATTCATCATTTACTCCAATGATTATAGAAAACTGTCAATCACTAGGTTTTGAACCTAATATTATTTGCCAAACCAATCAGTGGCACTTGCTTCTTGACATGGTAAAACAGGATATGGGTGTGACTCTTTTGCCTCAATATTATACTCAAAAGTTGGATTTAACAGGATTAGTCTGCTTGCCACTAACCCAACCTCAGTTAAAATGGGAGCTTGTCATGGCTTGGCGTCGTCATCGCTTGCTTACACCAAGTATGCGAGCTTGGCTTGATAACATAAGAAAAAATATATAACCAGGCCTTGATAATGAACCGCCCCGACTATGTCGGAGTCTGGTTTACTTGAGTCAGGCAGCAATACCTGACAGGATTAAATTATCATAATACCGCTTTTCAAACTCAAAGGGTGACACATATCCAATCGTGCTATGCAAACGGGTTTTATTAAACCAGTCCACCCACTCAAGGGTTGCCAGTTCAACATCGTTCACACCAGTCCAGTTTTGCTTTAAATAATGAATCACCTCAGACTTATAAAGCCCATTGACCGTTTCAGCCAATCTGCTTCATCTTTAAAGGTTTCTACAACCACAGAGAAAATATCGTCCCAAACCTCATCATTTGTCAAAAATGGATAATCCTTCAGTAGCTTATTACTTTTAGCACCTTTATTTTGTAGCATGCTGCGAATGATTCTATCGGCATAGCTGTTGGGCATCTCAATAATCTCTTTTATCGCCAGTCGTGCATGGTCATGTTGTCTTAGGTACTGCGACTCGTTATGCATCTCTTTTTCAATAACATGAGCAATCAATCCTGATAAGTACTGAACGTGAGGCGTTAAGTCCATAAAGCGCCACCCCGGTTGAATAAGGTGGCTGTCTTCAAAATTTAAGTTTGAGCGAATACCATCAGGGTAAGTAACCGCCTGTTTATCAAAGCTGTAATGATCACGGATTTGCTCCATAAGTGGCACGGATAAACGGTCTAAAATTTTATCATACGCATGACGGTCTGAGGGATGCTCAGCGATGGCTTGCGATATAGGTAGGATAATCGGCTCATGAATGACCTGGTCGCGTCTGAGTACATCGTTAATTAAGAAGCGATGTACGCGGCCATTGCCATCAGCCAGCGGATGAATATACACAAAAGCAAAGGAAGCAACCGCACTACGTATCAGTGCCGATTGTCCCTCGGTCTTTTCCATAAATGCCAGTAACCCTTTGAGCTTTTCAGCAATGTCATCAGCAGGTGGCGCGATATAGTGCACAATCTCTTTAAAGCCATTGACCTGAGTATGCGACACAAAAACTGGTGATTGACGGATGCCGTACTGCTGAATAATAGTTTTACTACCCAATATCTCTTGTTGCAACTCTGCTAGCGACTCAGGATCAAGCGGAATATCGCCCTTGCCGGTACGCCGTGCCATTACATCGGCGAAACGTTCAATACGTTTTAACTCTTTGCCTTCACCTTCTATAGTAAAACTGGCTTTACTCTCTCGTAATGTCATCCATACGGAGGCACGCATCAGTAAGTCTTGCCCAAATTCATCGTTCAGCTTGTCAACCATTGTGGCAATATCGAGTGCAGCGGCTTGCGTAAACAACTCTGTTTTCACCAGCATCGGATAGAAATGACGGGTTCCTGCTAGATTGTCATTGATACGCCAACGAGCGTTCTTGATGACATGCACAGGGCTTGAAGTAACCTGCTTCTTAGCATCTAAAGCGTCCACATAATTACCGCCTAAATTACTCGGTACTGCTAACTGCTGACCCATGAGCCATTCATACAAGAAAGCCATTCTACGGGCATAGCTGCCTGTGGGCTCAGCGTTTACCCATGCTTGTACGTCATTAGCCCCTATCTGCTCAAACAGACGAGTCAGTAACTCCAAATTCAGTACTTCATGACGCATGTGAAACTGTAAGTGGGCAATGATAGTGTCCAGTGGCCGCGCAGTTTCCTGATAAGCGTTATGGATGACATCACCGTCTTTATAGGTTTGCCTGCGCCCACCGATACTACTGCTGACATATAAAGGCGAAACCAGCTCGATGCTTGCATGACGGATAAGCCATGCTGCGCCAATAGGGTCTGAGGTAGGGGTGTTCATCATGAGTGGCTCAAGCGATTATAGATAAGCCATTTTGCAGAAAAGCGATTATGAATGCAACATAATGGTTATTATTAAGCCTTACTGCATGAGATCGATTTTTATATGACGCTGTGATACCTTTAAATAAAGATTAAATGATATATTGAGTGGACATAGTGGATCGAAATTGGATGGGATAAATACACCGTTCTTAACATAGCTATGTAGTAATAGAGCACCTATTTCTGTAAATAACGTCTTCTTTCCTCGCTTGCAAAGCCTTATATATCAACTTTTTACAAATAAAAATAAAGTATTAGATATTCCTAATCAAATGGCCGCCTATTTTTAAATTGGTAAGTTCACTTATTACTATAGTGCAGTGATAGGGTGCTTAGAGTAGGGACGCTGCTTTATAAATAGTTAGATGGCTATTATCAAAACGTGTTGACTAATGAAGGTTGAGTAACGGGGGCAGTATTTGATCAGTTA
>NZ_JAFCTE010000038.1:0-4576 GCF_049895865.1 Psychrobacter sp. TWR1-1-1
ATGATATAGACGGCAAACCTGTAAAGTCTCGGTGGCTACAGCGTGTTAAATACTTAGATAATGAGGCGGCTATAGAGGTTTGTTTTACTTACGACGTTGTAACCGAAATATCTAGAATTCATGGTCTTGAGAAGTACTTTACACAATATTTATTGCAGCAAACATCACAATTAAAAAGCATTTATTCAGTAAGGCTCTACGAGTTATTAGTGCAATGGAAAACCGCTAAAAAAACTCCATTATTTGAACTTAAAACATTCAGAGAGCAGCTAGGTTTAGGTGTCAACGATTATAAAATTATGGGCAACTTTAAAGCTCGTGTTCTTGATAATGCGGTTAATGAAATTAATGAAAAATCAGACCTAAAAGTCAGCTACGAACAGGTTAAAAAAGGCGTGGCTATAGCAGGCTTTAAGTTCAAGGTATTAACTAAAGGGCAACCAAAAAATGCAACGCGAGAAGCCGTCAGAGACGGGGACACAGCAGATATGTTCACGATTGAAGGTCTGAACGATAAACAACTAGGGCGTATCGTCCGAAACCCTACTTTTATGGCTGAATATAATCATTTGGTAAGCCCGACTAGCCCAGCTGGACAGTCACAGCAAGGTTGGGAGTTTGAGATGATTAACCGTCTTAAAAAAGACGCATCGCAGTTTAAGAAACGCCCCATCAAAGAGTATTTAGATTGATAATGAGGTGATAATCAGAAGAGTGCGTAAGTGATGTTATATATAGGTTAGAGCGTTATTTGTTTAATCAACAATAAAAAGTAAATCAGCGCCATTTTTTACAAAACTTTTATTATTTTTCTTATAGCCTTGTAGGCGTTTGCTCATCGTCCTTTGCGAAAATTTGGTTACGCTTTATACTCTAGGCAACATAGTTTGCCCTTAAACTCAATATAGCATTTTCAAAATTTTCCCGCTATATTCGTCTTGCTGACTAACAAATATACTATATGTAGTGCTCAGTGATTTAAACCATCACTCTGAGCAACGTTATATTTTTGTCTAAAATATAATGATGTGGAATTAAACGATAGTACAGCAGATGTATAGAACAAGCTTATTAGTTACATTCAAGCGACCAAACTTTAGAGTAACTAATAAGCTCGTCTATATGTGAATACAAAAAAATCAGACAAAAAAGACAATATAGAACCCAGTTTTTTGAGAGGTCTATAGCGAATTTTTTGGTCTCGGAGCACTCTCGCGACCCTTTTTTTTTGCTTGTCGGTGGACTTCATTAGTTTTTCATAACGAAGGCTGTCGACAGTCGAATGATACATCAAAGGGTCTTTGTTATCGATCAATATTTTCAGAAGATTGTAGCTTTGCTATGAGCTTTTTGAAAGGAAACCCTTATGAATAGTACGTTAGAGACCTATCCAAAAATCTTATCAATACAAAATACCAGTGTTGATACTATTACGATTTCATTTCACATATCTAGAACCAAACTCATGGGTCTTTATAGTGTTTGGAAGAGAAGATTGATTCGTAGTTTAGTGGTTTCTCTGCTTCTGGCGATCCCTCATTGCGTTCACGTAGAAGGTCCTTTTTTCACCTATGTGAAAGCTGAAACGAATATACACCACACTATAATTTTAAATAATGATTAATAACACACGCTGTAAATCATGAAGAGCCTTCGTCTATTTGGTCGAGGGCTTTTTGGTTTTTGACAACCCCCAATAGCTCTCAATTGTCGCCTGTCATTTACATTGCAATATATAAAAGGACACACTCCTGCATGTAAAAGGACGCACCTAAAAGCCCCAACCTAACCTGTTCATTTTGCAATTTTAAGTGTTAAATATTCAAAGTAGGTGTTATTTATCAAAACTTTTGCTCATTTATCAAAAGTTTTGTTCCAAAATTATAGGGTATTGAGGCAAATTCGGATGTAGGAGCAGAATTGAACACACTGCGAGGTATCTAGCCTCTATAGGTTGTTCATTTTGCAATTTTAAGTGTTAAATGTTCAAAGTAGGTGTTATTTGTCAAATCTTTTGCTCATTTATCAAAAGTTTTGTTCCAAAATTATAGGCTGCTTTGTCGTATTTCCTGTCTTTTTGGCCCTCCGCTAGGAGTCCTCGAAGAGCGCAGTTTCGAGAAATCACATATTAGCCTACTTCGTGCTAATATGTGATTGTCTCAAACAGCGTTGGGGAAACCCCAAACCCCAAAAAACCCGAGGTGCAAAAATGGCAATATTCAGAGCCGAAACCAAATCGCTCAGTCGTGGACAAGGGCACAATTTAGCGGCGGCGATCTCATATCGTGCCGGTATAAAACTCACCGACAACAACAAACTAAATCCTAAAGCCAGGTCTTACGATTACACCAAAAAAACCGATGTGGTTCACCGTGAAATACTGCTCCCTAAAAATTTGAGTGAGCAATTAGAAGCGTCCGACATTGAGTTGGATTTTCAGAGCATCGCTGATTTAGTCGAGATTGGAGAAACCACCAAGCGCGGGAAAATGAAACATAGCGCACGCCTTGCTCGTGAATGGGTATTGTGCGGAGTGCCTGAACTAACACGCGCCGAGAATATCGAACTGTTTGAGCAATTTGCTCAACAGCAGAGCGAAGAGCAAGGCGTTCTCAGCATGGTTTTTGTTCATGATCCCACCGCAGGTGATGACATGGCCACCACCAAGGCGGTAGCAGAGGGCAAAAAGATGGGCAGCCCTGACCCACGCAATATCCACGCTCACATACTATTATTAACCCGAAAGCTAGACGTATCAAGCGATAGCTTGTTATCGCTAGGCGAAAAATCAGACAGCGAGCTGTCTAACGATGAACGTACGCGCCCTGTCGTCCCAAAAAAACTCGTTGGCACAATTGATCCTGAGACAGGCAAAAAAATCCAGCAGGGGCGCGGATTATGTTCAAACAGTGAATGGCTCAAAAACACCCGTAAACAATGGGCAGATATTCTTAATGAACGACTGGAACAGAAAGGGGTTCAGCCAGTTACCCATAAGAGTTACAAGGATCTAGGGCTCACATTCAAACCTACCAAACATTTAGGAAAAAATGCCAGTATCGCAGAGCGCATGGGCGTTCAAACAGAAATAGGAAAATATAATGAGTCAGTCAACAGATACAACCACAACCAACTTGAGCAGACAGCAAATAGCGGAATTACTAGCAGCCAACAACAAATTGCGCGCAGCCAACGATGGATTGATGCAATCAGTAATGGCGATGAATACATTCAACGAAAAACTGATGACACAGATCAACAGGAAAGATCGTTTAATAGCAGAATTGCAGAACAACGCCCAAATCCCTATGAGCAGCAGCTCAAAACAAGCGCTGATAACCGAAAACAAAGAGCTACAGAGCTTGACGAGCGAACAATCATTTTTGATAGAGCGTCAGAACGAGCGGATAGAAATGCTCGATACAGAAAACCAAGAATTAATGGAATTATTGGCGAGGTTGACAGATTAACTTGGAAAACAGCTCTACTGTTTTCCAATCGTAGCAACCTGCCAAATTATACGGATAGACAAAAAGAGATTTTAGAGCAGTTTGCTACTGAAAATAGCCTAGTGACAGGGGATTTCAGAGAGGATATTAGGGTTGCTAGAGCGTTTTTCAGTGATGGAGATAATCACCAGAGCCATAAACATATCGTTAAACTCATAAATAACCCTGAGACAGAGGAACAGAATTACTCTAAAACGCTCAAATTTGAGGCTGAGAGCAGTTTAAACGAATTTACTAGGGATTCTGTGGGCGATAGTCCTAAAACGTCAGATACAGCTAATGAGAGCGTTTCTATAGCACCTAGAGGACGTAGACGACCGTAGTTAATATTTTTTCTTGTTTCCAGTGCGTTATGCGATCGGTTAGCAAATGAGATGATTTTTACCGTAAAAATGAATTATTTTTTAGGCATCTTTTATCTTTTGTCTTTCTTAGTTATCAACAACCAAAAAGGTTTTTAAGGTTTTTAAGGTTTTTAAAAGCTTTTAAGCTTGCTGTAAGCCACGTATTATAAAGCTTTCCGAGCCCATTTATATACATTTACCTGTCAGTTCATATACATTTACCTGTCAGTTCATATACATTTACCTGTCAGTTCATATACATTTACCTGTCAATTGCATACATAATAGATTGTTGTATATTTATATACATGGTGTAATATATGTATATAAATATGGTTTAAGGTGGAATATATGGCAACCGATACAGTAGTTAAGTCAAATCGTTTGAATATGGCTATACAAAATTTATCACTGATTGAAATTAGGATTATTCAGCTAGCAATTATTGATGCACGAGAAACAGGCGAAGGACTAAGTACAGACAAGCCCTTAATCATAGCAGCATCACGCTATGCGAACGTGTTTGGTGTATCACGGCAGACGGCGCGACAAGCAATATTAGACGCAGAGAAAACGCTTTTCGAACGTCGTTTTACTTTTATAGATGATATAGACGGCAAACCTGTAAAGTCTCGGTGGCTACAGCGTGTTAAATACTTAGATAATGAGGCGGCTATAGAGGTTTGTTTTACTTACGACGTTGTAACCGAAATATCTAGAATT
>NZ_JAFCTE010000039.1:0-4561 GCF_049895865.1 Psychrobacter sp. TWR1-1-1
CTGCCGCTTCAATCAGCATGCGAACGGCGCGTTCTTTAATCTCAGGAGTATAGGTTTGTCTTTTCATTGTCGTATTCTCTCAGAATATTAGGTCTCCGACAATCCCGGGGCGGTTCAGTTTGATATCTGACCGCTTACGTATTAGAAACTAGTGCTCGTTTTTTCAAATCAATGACAATAACTTCTATTTTTTCAACACCGTTATATTGATCAGAGATAGTCTGCCAGTACCGTTTTAAAGCTGATGCTAACTCATCAATACTGACTATTTCATCCCCAATTTTCCAACGCTTTGTTTGATTTAACGAGACTAAGAGAAAGACCCCACATCCTGCCGTTTCTTCTCTTAAATAATCACCAACCAATTGATTTCTCAATCGCTCACATAGTTTTGAGCCACTCCAATTTTTATCAAGTAGTTTTAATTCAATAGGTACAGGTGATTGAATTTTTGGATTAGCAAGCCAAATATCCATTCGTTGCTCATTAGCCAGTTCAGGTTCTTCAGCAATGGTATAGTGACCGCCTTTATGTTGATTTAGGTAGCCTGCTATTAGCGTTCTGACTTCGTTTTCTTCTACCGCTTTTTGCCAAGTTAGCCATGGACTGTCATTGCCATTTTCGACCCAGTCTTTGAGCACCTTTAACTGTTGTACCGCTAACTCGAAAAGCTGTCTATGTGCTTGAGGAGGCAACACTTTAGATTTATGAAACTCCTTAAACTGTCTGGCAGACCACGGAGTTATGTCTCCATATCTCTCTGCCATTTCGTAAGCTCGTCTTTGCAGCAACAACTTATGTAAGCTATCTTTATATTCTTCAGAGATTTGCTTTAAAGCACAATAGTTCTCTTTGCTTGGTATCTCTACCAAATAATTTAATAATTTATCTCTAGCGTCTTGAGCATTATCACGAATCGTTGGTGAGTACACTCCTTTGCCGGCTCTCTGTATATCATCGCCTAGCTCAACATATTTATGCATCAGTATATAAAGGGCTTTTAAATGAGGGGCTGTCTTAAAGTTTCCTGCGTAATACACTGTATTCTGAGTATAAGTTCCACCTAATAATGCTGTGATAAATATTGCAGCAGCTTGCTGGGCATCTTCTTTGTTCAGCAGTAGTAGCCAGCTCTTCAGACTTGAAATACCACTATCTGCATCATTATCAACCAATAGTGCAAACCACCAAGCCACTTCTTTATAGTCATCCGCATTAAGTGCTATATATTTATCAGCTAGTGTGGCTAGCTTTTCAGATTCAACACCACCCTCAATCAATATCTTTACACAATACTCTTTACGAATAGTCATTGGACTAGTACGGCTCATCAAATAGTCTAATACTCTACTAGCAATAAATTCATGAAGCCAAGGGGCATGATGAATCAAATCCTGCAAAATACAACTTAAAGAACCCTCAGAACTAGAGGCTTCTAATTCCCAAATCAACTCTTTGAGTACTGCATCTTCTGTGGCTTTTGGAAACGCTCTATGCACTCGTTCAAACCAGCTGGGAAAACCGTTAATATCCCAAGTAATATAACGCAATGCTGTATTCAGGTCATTATTGTCTAAATAGTTTGGGAAGTCACTAAATTCATCGGCTTCAATTTTTAGACCCGATAAAGCAATTAGTAAAGCGTTAGAAATTGAATTATTAACATCCTGTTCTGATTTTAATCGAGGTTTATAACACCGCCAATAATTCATACAAAAGTCTTTGTATGCTAAAGCAACCTTGTTACCAAATTCAGGAATAAGGCTTTTCCAGTTGGTACAATATAGACAACTGGCATCTAAGCTATTTTTTCTTATCTCATCTAATAACCATACATGATTATTAGTAATCTCACCTTCTCCTGCTGAAGGTGTAACAACTTCGGATGGGTTATTGCGTAAATGTGTTATCCAATCTTTCTTAATATTCTTTAAATCATCTTGTCTTCTTCTCGCCTTCTCACACCTAATTTTTGATTCTTCTTCATAATTTTTCATTTTTTCACTGATTTCAGGATTCAGTAATCTTTCTAGTTTATCTTGAAGTACATCACTTCCTGATACAGCTTTACGCAAATCGTCCAACATATCAGTGGGACAGTCGCTCTGATAATATATTCGATGCGCATTGCCAAGTGCGACTAGTTTATCATTCAAAGGTCGTGACCCGACATACGCAAGCACTCTTGAAAAATCAGACGTTTCAAACCTCCAGTAATTATCTCTATAAAATAAAGGTAAGTCAGAATTCAAAGGTTTATCAGTACTATTTAGTCTTTTTCTTGCGTCTTCTATACTGTACCAGTACAAGGCATCGTTCAATTCAGTCCACTGAGGTAATATATGGTGCAAATTCGTTTCACAAATATCGAAACGTACTTCTCGATAAAATCTTAACTCAGCTGCACGAGCCAATACTAATAGTGATGTATTTGATAGAGCATATTGATTCCTTGCTAAAGTTAACCTTTCTATACATTTCAGCGCCACACTCATCAGCCACGCATCTTGTTTTGACACCTCGTCCCTTTCTGTTTCATTCAACATCTTTATGCTTAGATGGCTGTGGAGCTTATTTAACAGATAAGCAGTAACATCACTATTTGCACGCTCAATAAATCCAGACACTGCTCCAGACAAGGCTGTGGGCGTAAATTCATTTGGTTCGGATAAATTAACAACTCCATGAATAATAAAATCAACAGTTGATGTATTTGGCTCAGCCTCAATAACTAACTCTGATAACAACCATCTTGGAATTTCCTCATTAGAATTATTAATGCCTTGCCATACAGTATTTTTTTGCTCTTGAGTTCCAATTGACATAACTGCATTGGCAGCTATTCTTCTCGTATACTTATCTCTGTTATTATCGATAATAACAGGTATCAATGCACTGACGCAGTTCGACAGTGCTCCTTGAAGCACCAATCGGCTGAGAAATAGAATGATATTGTCGTTATTTTTATAACCACTAATAAGTTCGAGCACATCACTTTCTAAATCAGGCTGGGCAAGATTGGCAATTGCTGTATCGCTTCCTATGTAAGCTTTGTAGCGATCTTTATCGATATTGTCGATAAGCTTTAAAATTGCGTCTTGCCTTGTATATACAGATAGTTTAGAAGGGTCACCACCTTCGATGATAACTTCTGGTGTAATATTCAGAGTCTTAGCACAGATATTGTCATCAAACAAAATAAGCCACGGAAGTACTGGGCGAAGTAAAGGGGTGACAATACTTTCACCAAGAGAGTCTTTGAAAAAATAGGATTCAATATTTAAACGATTATAATTATCTTTAATTAGCGAACTAAAAAATTCTGCTGCCAATAGCTCACGTATATCCCTATGCCTAAACCGTACTGCGCCATATAAAATGTCGTTAAACAGTCCACTTTCTAATAACTTTTTTACATCACTTTTATCCCAGTCGTACAGTATGATGTCTGCATCTATGCCCTTTTTATTACGCTCCGAGTCAGGTACATTAATTTCTGCATTTCCTGTTAATACTACAGCTGCCGCCAAGCGCTGTGCCCCGCTGCGCGCCAAATCTGTATTTAATGCGGTACGAGAGCCAGCGCTATGACTCTCCTTGAGCCGTAGATCAATATTATGCTGTATAAGCTCTAGGCGTCCATCAAGTGACTTATCCTCTTTCCATTTATCGATTATTGTATCTAAGTCAAAAGGTCTTTCAGCTAGGCTCCAAAGGTCAATCCTTTCAACCTCATCTAATAATTGATCAGTATCTTTAACTCCCTTTTCTTGACAGTATGCAGCGATTTTTTCTCTATCCAGAGGACGTAAGCTATAAACTTTAAGCGTACTAGGAGGTTTTTTATCATTACTGGTAGACCCTTCTTGATAATCACTGCCCTTTAGTGGCAAAACTTCATCCATTAATTCTTGATCAGTCTTTGCTCTCCAGCTATAAGGTCGACTAGAAATATATATGTGTGCTCTAAGTTGACCTCTCTTAATCGCTTTGGCAAAATACCGTATTGCTCTTTCGAATGCTCTTGGACTGGTAAGTAAGGCTTCATCTACAGAGTCTAGAAAAAACCATGCTTCTTCATCTGAATCTAACCAACTATCGAACGCCTCCTCATCGCCAACTTCAAAGCTTTCATAAAAATGGCGATCAATATCTTCAATTCTAATAAAAAATGCATACTCCCCTTTACTCTTCATCAAAGAAGCTCTTTCCCTGAACTCAATCGTTTTTCCTGCGCCTGCTTCAGCGAGTACAACACAACGATACTCACTTAAAATTAAATCCCATGATTCAGACTGTGCAGTATTAAATTTGAGGTAATTTTCAATATCTTGCGAATCATCTTTGTCTTTAGAAACAGCTGAAAACTGTCTATCCACTTCAATATAATTCAACATATAAGTTCCAAATTTTTTATAAGGAAGTACCCTTCATTAGCCTGACTGAACCGCCCCGACTTTATCGGAGGCTTATTTACTTGAGTCAGGCAGCAACACCTGACAGGATTAAATTATCATAATACTGCTTTTCAAACTCAAAAGGTGACACATAACCAATCGTG
>NZ_JAFCTE010000040.1:0-4369 GCF_049895865.1 Psychrobacter sp. TWR1-1-1
GGATTCAAAAGGGCTTGAGCTATAAATCGCCAAGACAGGTGTGGTTTGATTATTATCGTCAAGCTGCGTAATTAAAATCTCCCAAGTTTGGTTCTACGGATTTGACGGCAGGGGTCAGTTCTTCAGGAGCTTTAAAACAGAATGGATGCCAAAGGGTGGTTATGAGAATATCGCTAAGGCTAAAAGTGCCATTGTTGATTATATCTGGGGCTATTATCAAACCGTGAGACCGCACAGTTTTAATGATTATTTAACACCGTTAGCAAAAGAAAAACGTTACTTTAATCAAAATCTCTTATCAGCTGTCCTAAATTAGTTGACCACTACAGCTGAGATGGTCTTCCATCTAAGCTTTTAAGGCAGTGTCGATAAAGGATTGCATGAGCTGCTTTTGAAAAGCTTTGATGTCATCGAAGCTTTTCATGCTACCAGCCATTTGCTCGGCCAGTTTTTTAATGTCAGATTGGGTAGTCATTGCTTATTCTCCGGTTAGTGGATTATAAGCAGTTACACACTTTTTAGGAAATGCTCGCTTGATCCTTCAACGTTGAACATATCCCTATTCTCAGATTTTCTTTATCTACCGCTCAATCACTTTTTCATCAATCATTTCAGTAAGTAGCTGAGTCACTGTTTTACGACTATCGAGCGCATGCTTTTTTAGCCTAATATACATCTCTTCATCGAGATTAAAATTTACGCGAACTGTCTTTTTTGGACTATCCGAGACATCTGATAAATCGAGCTCATCTTTTGCTTTTTTACTTGGTCTACCTGCTGCCAGACTCATACCCTACTCCTCATCAAAAAATGTTTTTATTTCATTCACTAGATCTGTCATCTCTTGTACAGCATTACTATTAGATGCTTCTGTATCAAACACTGTTTTACCTAATGATGCGCTATTCGGATAACTTACACGCTGCATAATTCTAGTATCCAAAACTGGCAAACCATAGTCTAAAAGCACGGTAGCCACCTCTTTGCCAATGTTAGTGTTCTGGATTGCTCTAGACACCACAAAGGCTGCCTTCAGCTTCCCCTCTGTCATCTCTATCCGCTGTTTCACTAAATCAACTAAATCACTGGTAGCCCAAATATCGTACGGGCTCGGTTGCACAGGTATCAGTATAAAATCAGCAGCCTTAATAGCAGATATTGCTAGGCTCGTTGCTTGAGGCGAGCCATCAATGACTACATAATCCTTATCAGATACGCTCTTTAGATCTTTATCTAAAGTTGGGCGATCAAGTCCGATTACTGGAACTGGGTTATCTTCATCAACTGCTCTCCAGTCCCTCGCACTACCCTGTTTATCGCTATCAACCAACAGAATACTATGTCCTTGTAGCTGTAGCCCCCTGGCTATTTGCGTGGCGATCGTCGTTTTGCCACTACCACCTTTTTGATTTAATACTGCTATTACTTTCATAGAGCAACTTCCGTGTTTTGAGTATTTGAGTATTTGAGTATTTGAGTATTTGAGTATTTGAGTATTTGAGTATTTGAGTATTTGAGTATTTGAGTATTTGAGTATTTGAGTATTTGAGTATTTGAGTATTTGAGTATTTGAGTATTTGAGTATTTGAGTATTTGAGTATTTGAGTATTTGAGTATTTGAGTATTTGAGTATTTGAGTATTTGAGTATTTGAGTATTTGAGTATTTGAGTATTTGAGTATTTGAGTATTTGAGTATACTATAAAACTTATCGTTTATCAGACAATATATCAAGCTATTCAATAAGACTTTTCTTTTCTTTTCTTTTCTTTTCTTAATTATATTGCCTATCTGTTCCCTTAATCTGTTTTTATCTTTAGATAGTCATCAAATGGTCGTTTCGTGAACTCTTTTGGACTTTCTGCTATTAACTGTTCAGCTTTAGCCCAAAATGCTTCGTTGCTATCTCTAGCTTCAACTGAAAGCAGTTGATGGTCGTTATAGTCTGACGTAAATTGCGCTGAACGAACAATACGTTTAATTTTATCCAATGATAATGCGCCTTTATCATCTGTTAATGAAATGGCACCTTTTTTATAGAAACTGAAAGTCACGCTTTTATATGTGTGTTTGATCTTGCGATATTTAACACTGACGTGATAAGCAGTATTTTCATTTATTTGCTCAACCGCTTTTTCAATAACTGACTGGCGCAACTGTCCAAACTGTTTATACTTACCAACACATCCCATCATATATCTGAATTCACCTAAATCTATAGTTTCACTCCATCTATTTTGTCCTTGCCAACAGACAACCATTTCATAAAGCCGAATAGCATAAATACTTGTTAACTCAACAGTATCAGCAAGTCTGTATCGTGTGAAATTCTTCTTCAGCTGCGTTAGATAAGGAAGTATCTTTTGGGCAAATGTGACAGTTATTTGTGATTTCTCAGGTTGGAATAAAACGCTTGATACAAAACGTGTTCGTAGCATTTCATTATCAGGTAACGCTATCTTAACTTCTCTTTCGAAAAGGTTATTTGCAACAACATTTAAATCCCTATAAACATTATCTTTACTAGAGTCCTTGTATAGCTCTTTCATCTGCTCAGTAGTTACCACGAATTCATCTTGCATTGTAATTTCAGACGCATTGGGTTGACTATTGATTTGACTAATACAGGCTAATAATAGGCGTTGTTCATTTCTCGTCAATTCGTAACTAGCAACAATTAAATCATTAGATTTTGCTACAAGATTATTTTTCATTTCATATGCACCCGTTCATTCAGTGTTAGTGAGTATAACCTAATAACACTACGCATAACAATAACTAAATTAGTATTGTTATGCGTAGTGTTATCCCACATCATTTAGTGTTATCCCACATCATTTAGTGTTATCCCACATCATTTAGTGTTATCCCACATCATTTAGTGTTATCCCACATCATTTAGTGTTATACGACGTTGTAAGCTATTGATTATGAAAGGGAAAAAGCGCTCTAAACAAGAGTAAACAGGATTAAACAAGATTAAACAAGATTAAATAAAAACCTTTAAAGAGATTTTTAAATTTTTCTGTGCATAAGTTAATAAAATTGAGTGAATGTTAACGATTAAACTCCATTAGCCGATATAGAAAAACAAGGCTTAAGTTCCAATGCTAAAGACTAATTAAATGCAATTAGAACGAGTATGTTGATCGATAGACTTTAAACAGTCTTAGAGGATTCTCTAGTACTCATTAGACAACTTGTAGCCACAGCTCATCATAAACATTAATAATCCTTGTATCGCCGCTCTGAGAGCGTTCTAGATCTTAATAATTAAGTCATGATTTATATCAGAAGCTTTATATCAATTTGCAGTGCATCACATATTTCATAGATCTTTTTGAGTGTGATGTTTTTTTCACCACGTTCTATATTACCCATATAGCTTCGATCAATCCCTGCCATCTCAGCTAGTTTTTCTTGAGATATCCCTTTGGATTTTCTCACTTCACGCACGCGTTTTCCAAAAGCAACCATACGCTCATCTGTCGTCATAACATTAACCACTGCTAAAAATAGCAATACTCACAGTGGTTCGCTATAATATCCACGGGATATAGTCGGTATTAAGAGGATGGCCATGAAAACTAAAGTAGCGTATAAATTAGATATCACAGAAGATGCCAAAACTATCTGTGATAAGTATTGGCTGAGAATCAAAAATAATTCTAAGAAACCCTTTATTTACAGCTGTAAAGAAATAGGTGATGAATTTGGTCTGACGTATAGGGAAATTACGAGGATTGCTGAGGATAATGCTTATCTCACAATACTCGACTGCCGATGCGTAAACTGTAGTACTGTAAAAATCTGCTGTAACCGTACAGAATTTATAAGCTCGTATTTGGACAGTTGGGAGTGTGAGAGTTGCTACCTAAAGGCTTTTTATCGTAGGCAACAAGATAGCCGCCGTGATGGCAATGAAAGCGCCCTGCAGCAACAGTTGATAAAAGAAAACGTATTTATAAATCAGCTAATTCAGTTTCGCCAGACTCAGCTATATTCAGTTCCTAGTTTGGATAATATAAACACTGTTGATCATTACTTATTAGTCGCTGTTCTAACATGCTTGGGAACAGATAATCTCCGTTCAACTATCTCATTATCGGATAATCTGGATACTCAGTTATCACCATCATATAGTCTAGATACTAAAATATTAGACCGTTTAATGAGAAAAAATTTACTGTTAGTTAACATTGAAAATTCATATGATTATGTTCGTGCTAATGAAGATTGTTTGCTTCAATTTGACCCCTGCCGTCAAATCCGTAGAACCAAACTTGGGAGATTTTAATTACGCAGCTTGACGATAATAATCAAACCACACCTGTCTTGGCGATTTATAGCTCAAGCCCTTTTGAATCCTA
>NZ_JAFCTE010000041.1:0-2823 GCF_049895865.1 Psychrobacter sp. TWR1-1-1
GCTCGACGCTTCAATCAGCATGCGAACGGCGCGTTCTTTAATCTCAGGAGTGTAGGTTTGTCTTTTCATTGTCGTATTCTCTCAGAATGTTGAGTCTCCGACAATCCCGGGGCGGTTCATAGCGTAACCGACCAACTCTTTGGTATATAAGTCCTTGACCCCTGCTAAGTACAGCCAGCCCTCATTTGTCCAGATATAAGTAATATCGCTAACCCAAGACTCATTAGGGCGACTGGTGTCAAACTTCTGATCGAGCACGTTTGGATAGACCAGTTTGTGATGATTAGAGTCAGTGGTGACTTTAAAGCGCTTATGACGACGGCATTTGATGCCAAATTCTTCTTTGATGCTTCTGACCATGTATAGACTAATATTATGTCCTTGTCCGCTTAGATACGCATGCAGACGCTCAAAACCGTAGCGTTCGAGGGTTTCACTGTGCGCGGCTTTAACCAATAACTCGCACTGATTACGATGTACCTGCTGACAGCTGATATGACGACCTAGCCAGTCATAGTAGCTTGAGGGTTTAACCTGTAGTACGCGGCACATGCTACTAATGCTAAAGACTTGCTGGTTGTCTTTGATAAAGGCGTACTTGACTAGCTGTTTTTCGCGAAGTACGCCGTCGCCTTTTTTAATATCTCTCGTTCCTCTTCGGCCACTTTAAGTTGCCGCTTGAGCTGCTTTATTTCCTGAATAGCTGCCATAAGCTCAGGATCATATTGTTCTGTGCCGATAAGTTTGCCTTGATTGGCTTTACTGTGCCAATTAGTTAAGGTCTGCATGGCGATGCCAAGCTGCTTTGCGGTCGCTGAAATATTGCCGTTGTTGTCTGCTATCTTTTTAACAGCTTCGGCTTTAAATTCGTCACTGTAGGTTCTTACTTTCTTGGTCATGATAAACTCCGATTAATACGCTTAGTTTACCAAGTTTAGTTGTACGGTTTCTTCAGCATAGCTCAGTTGCTGTGCTTGGAGGTGGGTTTGCGGCTGGGTGGAGAGGACGAGGGTGTTGGCATATTTGATGTTGATGTGACTATTACTAGTGAGCAAGAACTTTTAGATCATTAATAAGAATTGGTAAATTTCGTACTTGTCATTTTAAGAAAAGCTTGTTTTTAAGTTCATGTTTAGAAGTTTCGAAATCCTCAGCATTGCATATTGTATTTAATTTTTTATTAGTGGGAAGACTAATCCAACCATCTTGATAGCTGAATTTATATGCATCATAACTTTCCTGAGATGAAAGACAACAGGCAAAAGAGCCTGCTAAGGCTTTGCACTCTTTACCATTTATACTTGCTTCAACGATATTAAGATTTGGTGCACCTAAAAGCTCTGCAGAGAAATAATCTAATCCTTTATCATCACTCGGTATGATCTCACTAATAATATCAATACCATCCAGATTAAGGTCGTAATGGTTTAGTTTATTAGTGCTATAGCTCAAAGAAGGAATTTCAGGTATATAAGTAACAATAGCATCTAATCGTGTAGGAATATTAGTTTGTGTAGAGTATAAGCTTCTTGATTGGTCATCAAAAGTAGCAATAAACTTATTATTTTTTAGTATGAATATATGTTCAGTATTTTCAGTACTTGATAAGATTGTAAATCCATTAACCTCATAGCTCTTATAGTCGTTTGCAAATACACCATTATCCTTGATTTTAGTATCGAAGTTCTCAATATCATTAGCTGAAAAACCATATTTCTCTAAATCAGATTTGTCGATATAGTCTATTAATGAAACTTTTTTAGGTTCAGCTAAATTTGAGTTATTAGTACAAGATGATAAACATATTATGCTAATAAATAGTAAAGACTTAATAATAATATTCATTGTTATATTACTCTTATAAGTTGATTATTTGTTATAGCATTGGTTTCCCACATCTTTCCAAGCTTCGTCGAACGTCTCGTAGTTATCCCAGTTCATATAATCTAAGCATCTTCTTATTCCAGGCATAGAACTAAGTTCCTGATATTCTAGCCTTTCCCCAGTAGCTTTGTACCAGTTGTAATCTTTTTGGAAAATACTCTTTACATGATTAAGAGTTGCTTGTCCACCTACTAACAAAGCTTGTAATGCTCCTAAAAGTCCACCAGGAGCATTAGAGTACTCTCTCAATAGCGCTGTTACTATCATATCTGTCGCTCTATCTTCAATATTGCTAACTTGCTCTTGAGAGATATATGAGACCTTCTGTACCACCTTATTTGTAGGTTTAGCTTTAGTTCTGTTACTAGTATATCTTTTAGCATGAGTTACTGGATCACTCATAAAGAGTCCTTATTATTTTGCCATGGTAGATTTAAGCTTAATTCAATTTCGTCTTCACTTTCTGAATGGAATTCTTCAGTCCATCCGTTTTCGTCAGTAGTGCCGCGATAGACTTCTCCAGTTCTTATATTTTTACCTATATATTTAACATTTGCATAAGGTAGGTTGTTAGCAAATACAAACTGATAAGTTAGATTATAAGGTTTATCATCTGTTGAGTTCTGCCACGGTAAACCTAAATGGACTTCAATTTCATTTTCGGTATCTGTATAGAATTGTTCAGTCCAGCCATTTTTATCTGTAATACCTTGAGTTGTTTCACCCGTTGTAATGTTTTTAGCTGTATAAGCTACATTAGCATAAGGCATATTTCTTGCAAAAATAAACTGGTATGCCAAATTATAAACTCCATCCATCAGTGAACCGCCCCGACTTTATCGGAGGCTTATTTACTTGAGTCAGGCAGCAACACCTGACAGGATTAAATTATCATAATACTGCTTTTCAAACTCAAAAGGTGACACATAACCAATCGTG
>NZ_JAFCTE010000042.1:0-2646 GCF_049895865.1 Psychrobacter sp. TWR1-1-1
GGATATTAACGATTTGATTATCAGTAAAGCGTGTCTTTTTCATAGGATTCTCCTGCTGGTATATTTTAGCAGTTAATCTCTATTTCTAAGTGTTCTTATTTATTGGGGGGATTACCGAATGAATAGTCACTTTTTGAATGATATCAGGATGGATACTTTTCGCAACCGGACAAGTCAGCGCGGTGTTATAAAATATCTTTTGCGTCTTGTCATCTAGCTGTTTATTAAAGGTGATAGCAACATGCACTTCACTGACACGTCTTGGATCAGCAGCCATTATTTTAGTCACTTCAGCGGTAGTACCTGCAATATCGATATCCATATCACGGGCTTTGATACCGATAATGGTTAGCATACAACTGGCTAAGCTGGTCGCCAATAAATCAGTTGGTGAAAACGCCTCGCCCTTACCTTGATTATCAATAGGTGCATCGGTAATGATTTCATTACTTGATTGCAAGTGGATGGCAGTGGTGCGCAAATTGCCTTGGTAGGTTACTTTTGATGTGGTCATAAGGTTCTCTTTGGTATTTACTATTAGTAAGATATAATTCTTATAGAATCTTGATTAGATAGTTTAGGAGTATTAGTTTATTTTAGTAGGGAATAACCTTTGAGTGAACTCATCTACTACACTTTCTGTTCTAATGAAGTCTCGAATTCTTTCGCGAGTAGTTATATTTGATTCTGATATTATACTTTCTAGATGACTGGCGACATCCTCTATTTGGGCTGAAAATGCATCGTTATCATTTAAAACAGCAAATACAGCAGCTGTTACTTTCTTTTGTGATTTTAACGGTGCATCTAATATATCTCCAGTTTTCCAATGTTTTTTTACTAAAGCATACAATGCATAGAAACGGAAAATAACTCGTGTTCTATCAACTTTTCCTGAGCGTACTAAATAGTCGAATTTGTACAATGCTAAAGCAGCAATATGGTAAAGCTCAACATTGTGATTCTCTGAAAAGATCCTTCCATCAAACTCTTTCCGTATTCCTCTGTGATCACGTGCTGCACGATGTGGCTGATAAAAAAACATAGCTGCTGCAACTTTCATTAGATCTGATGGACGAAGGATTCGTGTGCGTTCAATCCCAACATCTCTATACTGATTATCTCTTCTTTCAATATAAATACGTGCATCACCACTTTGAGAAGCACAATACTCTTCTAGATCTTTCATAAACGGGCGTAGTGCCCAAAACTGATCTTCTCTAACTTCATTTTGTCGGTTTGTACCGATGATAACACTGGATACAAAATCAGTATCGCTACACCCAATCAAACGCAGTGGAACAAATATACTTTCGGCTTGATCAGGAATATAAGCCAAAATATTTGTAGTTTGGCACCCATTTACAATTTGATAGTCTTCTAGACTGAAAACATCTCCTTTACGATCTATATTTTTGGAAACAACGGTAATTCTGTTATTTTTAAAAACAAAAGAAGCATTACCACCTGATTCTAATTCAGATATTATTGATTTGTTTATTTCAGATTCAGGATTAAAGTCTCTGACATTATCATAAAATAAAGACTTATTAATGTGTCGAACTCCATCTTGGTCAGGCTCTCCAAGTGCAATTGCTAAAATCTCTGATGCAGGAACATATCCAATATATGCTTCATCAACTTTTTCATGATTTGGCATTGTAACCGCTTTTTGAAAATTAAGCTTTGCGGAAGATGAATTCGTTGCCGAACGAAAACCATTTTGAATAATTTTAGCGCCTACACATTCAATATGGATATCATTAAAAATATTTAGCTCACTCAAACGTATTTTATTCGTTTCTATTAACCTTTCTATTAACTCTGAAACTTGACCTGAACCAGTAGTACAGTAGTAACATCTTAAAGAAGGACTCGTTTTAGCCGCTGTCGAATAGATTGCTTCTTTTACTTCGGCAAGACTTTGCAATTGCTCGCTTATAATTAATGATCGATCCGTGAAAAAGTCATAGACCGCATCAAGGAATTTTGAGATATTTCCGTAATCAAGTTTATCTGATGTTTTTGACTGAAAAAAATGGAAATCTGAAGAATGATTTCTTCCTAAAGAAAGAATCTCAATAGCTTCATCAATCTCAGTACAAAGAGACCCCTGAATAGAAATAGCTACTCCATCAATACCAAACTCCTCCCCTTTGAGATGAGCTCTAAAAGGATCTATATTTTCTCCAAGCACTCCGTTTTCTATTGAGAATATTGACATGACTTCAAAAAAATCTGATTCATCCATATTTTCGTTTGGATTCATTTCTTGAAAAGTTTTAAGTTGCGCTTTAACGATTGGATTCATAGCCATATAGCTTCCTTTGCTTTAAAGTTATACTTATTACGAAGACTGAATTTTTATAAGCCATTATAAATACTTTTCTGACTGACAAGTAGCTTAAGATTATAGATAGTATTTCTAATACTTATATCATTATTATTCTACATTTATTAATAGTATAGCTTGAGTATAAACATGGTTAAACCCGAGCCAAAGTAAAACCCCCTCCGACATAATCGGAGGGGGTTTTACTTTGAATAGAGAGCTGACGATGACCTACTCTCACATGGGCGAACCCACACTACCATTGGCGCAATGATGTTTCACTTCTGAGTTCGGGAAGGGATCAGGTGGTGCCA
>NZ_JAFCTE010000043.1:0-2599 GCF_049895865.1 Psychrobacter sp. TWR1-1-1
TAAATCTTGCCAAACGGCGTCAAATAGCTGACTAATATCTCGATATTATCTGCGCTATTTTCCTTGTTTGACTGCAATTTATCTCATTTTTATCGCCATTTTTAAAATGAGGACACGCCCTAATAAGGTGTTAAAAGGAGCTAAAAATGAAACTCGCAGAAGCCCTACTTATTCGTAGCGATATGCAAAAAAAACTTGCTCAAATTAAAGGACGTATTCGTAGTAATGCTAAAGTTCAAGAAGGTGATACGCCAAATGAAGATCCAAATCAGCTAATGATTGAGGCTAGTCAAGTCATTACTGAGTTATCTGCTTTGATTGAGCGTATTCACCGTACCAATGCAGTTGCTAAGACGGATAAAGATCAATCAATGCTGACGCTATTGGTTGAACGCGAGGCGTTGGAGATGCGCCACAAACTATTAATTGAAGCAATTGAAGCGACCGACACTGAGGCAGATCGTTATAGTCATCGTGAAATTAAATGGAATATTATGGTCTCAGTAGCTGGCCTACAAAAGCAAGCCGATGACCTGGCGATGAAACTACGCAAAATTAATATTGTCATTCAAGCCAATAACTGGCAAATTAACCTTGTTGAATAAGATTTGTAGACCACTAAATTTATAATTCTCTATTCGTTCAGTCATAAATGAATAGAACCCCCTATTGGAACCGATTGGGCGAGTGTCAGACCCCTTACCTACACAACAGGGGGTTGAAAACATACTGTAGTGTCTGTCATGCGTTGCGGGTAGACGCTTTTTTTACTACTTATGCCCCGAACACATCACAGTTCACAAGGTACTACTTAGACCTTACTACCAGATACTGACAGTCGGTTTCAATTTTACGTTTAATGCCTCTTGATACGCCAATTATCAAGAGCGTCATCTACGAGTACTACGGAACCTGTCCCACATTCTGTGTAACAGTTTATTACCCCACATCAATACTTATCAAAAAGATACATCAATTATAAACGTTACAATATTTTGGCGAACCTAATCGAAAGAAGGATTGAACCGCCCCAGAATTGTCGGAGACCTAACTAGACTGACTAAAAAAGCCCGTGACCATAGTCACGGGCTTTTTATATTTTCAGGGTATGATTATTGAAAATACAATAATCAATATTTATTTTGGTTACGCCACTCATCTACATCCCGTTCAGCATCTTCTTTTGAATGACCATAACGCTCTTGGATACGTCCAACCAGCTTGTCACGATCACCTTCGATATGGGTGAGATCATCATCTGTTAAATCTGCCCACTTTTGTTTTACTGAACCTTTGAGTTGGTTCCATTCGCCTTTTAGTGTCTGGTTATTCATATCATTATCCGTTTTTTGATTGTTTTTGTACTGTTCATCCATACTTTGTTCGTTCACATTTTGATTGTCCATTATGGTTTTCCTTTTCCATTTATGAGTTTGTGAGTCAATGTATTTATACCAAGACCATGCTCATTCATCTTTTATTTTTTTTATTGATGAATGGGCTATCAGCAGTTATTAAGCTTCAAGCTGATATATCTAATATAGAGAGACACAATTGGGCTGTCTGTACAACGAATGTTTAAAGTGTTGCTGAGCTATTGTTAAGTCCACTGATTTGTTATGACGGTATAAGTTATGATTTAAATTAGCCTGTTAATCATAAGAAAAGTCTTTAATTAAAAAAGACTATAAAACATGCTGAGTGACATTAATTTGAATTATAACTACAGATTTTAGTCCAATAATTAAGATACCACAGCTATCAGCCCTGCCTTAATACCCGATAAACCGTAGCTACCCCAACACCAACCGCCTTAGCGATCTCCTCTTTTGTCATATTGTTTTGACTGGCCAACTCTCTAATACGATTGTGTTTCGTTGTATTAGGCTTCTTACCAGTGGGCTTATAGCCACTGTTAGCCAATCCCTGTTTAATACGCTCTCTACGCTTGTCGTTATCAAGCTTTGCCATCGTTGCTAACAAATCGATAAGCATATGGTTAATCACTGTTAGGATCTCACCTGTCATGCCATTACTCACTGTATGCGTGGTTGGTAGATCAGCCACCACCAACCGTAACCCCCTATCTTTGATACGCTGCTTTAAAATCGCAAAGTCATCTTGAGATAGCCTGCTTAATCTATCCACGCTTTCAACCAGCAGAATATCGCCTTCTTCAGCATCATTGAGTAACAGAGTGAGTGCTGGTCTATCAAGCTTAGTACCACTGAAATGCTCTACGTACTCAACATGGTTATCATCATAGCTTTGGCTAAAGCTAATCAAGTCAGACAAGGCTCTCTTAGCGTCTTGATCCTTAGTACTGGCTCTCACATAAATACGAACAGTCATAACGCCACCCCTATCAATTGGACTTAATAGTTAATGTTCATTGATAATAGTAAGATATTACTATCATTTAATAATATAAACAAGTCTAATGATAGATAAGTTATTGTTTAGAGGTTTTATGTTTTGGGTATAGTGCAGTGATAGGGTGCTTAGAGTAGGGACGCTGCTTTATAAATAGTTAGATGGCTATTATCAAAACGTGTTGACTAATGAAGGTTGAGTAACGGGGGCAGTATTTGATCAGTTA
>NZ_JAFCTE010000044.1:0-2592 GCF_049895865.1 Psychrobacter sp. TWR1-1-1
TTAACAGCTTCGGCTTTAAATTCGTCACTGTAGGTTCTTACTTTCTTGGTCATGGTAAACTCCTGTTAATACGCTTAGTTTACCAAGTTTATCTCTACGGTTTCTTCAGCATAGCTCAGTATGGCATTAATATTCTAAACTAGAAAACTACAGGATGCGATAAAAATGAGTTTAGTCCTACTTGATTTCGATGGCACTATAGCGCATACAGATTCTTGAGCTATACTGAAGATTACCGAATAAGATTTGAGGCTATAAATCGCTAAGACAATTGTAGCTTGGCTTTTGCCCTTAGTTTGCATAACTAAAATCTTCCAAGTTTAGTGGTACAGGTTTGACGGTAAGGATCAGGGATAAACATAGTGTTTAAAATTATCAGTCCATCCTTGATAGAACATATGAATATCAATGATATTCATACAGATATTTTATTTAGTAGCTTCGTTAAGGAGGGATTCATGAATAATAAGCAGTTTACACACTGGATTGTAGGAACTTGGGTTGTTATCATTGTATTAGGAGTTACTATGGTTGTATGGGTTAACTTGGTACACTCCAATATCATCAAATAATAATAATAATAATAATAATAATAATAATAAAATTTTATAAGGCCCTGTAGTTAGGGCTTTTTTTTGCTCAAAATAACTTAAAGTAGCTGATATCTACTTGGAAGCTATCAATCAATACTGCCCTTATAAAACATAAATAAAAAGCCCAATTATCCTAATTGGGCTTTTTATTTATGTTTAGATCTTTAATACTTATTTAACGTTGTTACCCCAAGTGATAATAGGCTTAGCTAAACGGTAGGTTGCTGCTGCATTCTTAGCCCCAATAGTACTAGCAATAAAGGTTAAAAGGGCACTAATCAGCCAAAATAATCCAGTATACAGCGCCGTTTTACGTGCGACGTCTTCTGCTTGCTGCATTCTTTGCTCAGCCATTTGTTTGGCTTCTGCAATATACTGTTCAGTTTTAACTTTATATTCGTTAAATGACTGTTGAACTTCAGTACGCACTTCTATCGCTTGCGTTTGAGTTAAACCCTGCTGTTGCAGACGTGTGATAATTTCAGGGCCTTTTAACGTCTCTTCAATAGATGCCATACGCTCTTTTGCATAGACGTCAATATTGCGCCATGTATTTAGGTCAGTAAAGTCCATGTTATTAACCTGCGTCTTGGTCTTATCGAACATATCCTTAATAACATTACTGACGGCAGCAATCTGTTGTTGATTCAAGTTCTGCGTATTTTTTGCAACCATCGCTTGTACGTCTTCTTTACTAATATCCCCTGATACACGTTGATAAACTTCTTCTGCTTTCTGTTGTACGCTGTTGCTTTTTGATGCTGCCCCAGCCGCAGTTGCACTAACAGTGGCGGTCGTTGCTGCTGTTTTAGCCACAGTGCTTACTGTAGAGCCTACAACATTACCTGCCGTTGATAAAATACTAGTAGCACTACTCATCGCGAAAAATGTGGTGAGTAATATAATTAAAGCTCCTGTAAGCATGCCTGTTAAAGTGGCGTCTTTTGGATCAATATCCGTACCATCGCCAAATAGCGCTTCAGGTGCAGAGTACTTAATCGCGAAGTGCCCCGCTACATAGGCACTAACTAAAGCAGTAATGGCCGCATAAATACCCGCGGCAATACTACTGCCTTTCAAATCAAAAGGTAATAATGAGCTCAGAACTAAGGCAAGCGCAATCATCGCCATAACCACTATCAGTCCCATGACAAGACCGGCGACTACACCGCGCCACGACGGACGACGTTGAGGGAAGTAAGAGGGGGTCATATTTACTCCTTATAAAGTTTTACTTTTATTTTATATTAATAATATGCCATATGAACAAATCCTTTAAGTACATACTAACTGTAAGGTTTTGAAAGTTATATAGCTATTGAGTAGCCCAAAAGGGGTTATTTAGCTGAATCAATAAATAAGAGGATATAAAGTTGTAAATATGAGTTTTTAGGGTATACCCTAAGGGAACCAGTTATCTCACCCTTCAAACCTATTAACAGACTACTTAAAATAGATTCCTATAATGTAACCACTTATAACAGAATATTTTAGGTGTTTATGTTTATCAGAGCGTATCTACGAGCTTCTACCAAAGAACAAGACGCTAAGCGTGCCAAAAGCGAACTCATAGCATTTGCCAACGATCATGGTCACAAAATTGCAGTCTTCTATGTCGAGAACGAATCAGGCGCAACTTTGATACTTCCACAGTTAAGGTAACTGATCGACGATGTCCATGAAGGCTATATAATTTTGATTGAGCAGATTGACCGCTTAGCACGTTTGAACCAAGCTGATTGGGATATTCTCAAAAGAATGCTGTTAGAAAAGAAGCTGGGGTAGTATCAAAAGAGCTACCGACCTCTTATATGACGCCTCAATCTTAGAGTAGCATTGAATTTATGAGTAGCGTATTAAAGGCCATCAATTCGATGATGTGAACCGCCCCGGAATTGTCGGAGACTCAACATTCTGAGAGAATACGACAATGAAAAGACAAATCTACACTCCTGAGATTAAAGAACGCGCCGTTCGCATGCTGATTGAAGCGTCTGGC
>NZ_JAFCTE010000045.1:0-2562 GCF_049895865.1 Psychrobacter sp. TWR1-1-1
TAAGGATATTAACGATTTGATTATCAGTAAAGCGTGTCTTTTTCATAGGATTCTCCTGCTGGTATATTTTAGCAGTTAATCTCTATTTCTAAGTGTTCTTATTTATTGGGGGGATTACCATATCCGCAAAGCCCATAATCATCGCTGGAGCCGCCTCTGCTGCCTCTGGGATCTGTAACAAATCCAGCAATGGCACTAACGGTGTAGACAACCATTTAAACACAGGCGTATATTCGGCTAAGCCCAGACCAATCGTACCAATTGCGAAAATCACGGGGATTAGCCCAAAATAGATATCGAATAAATTCTTTACACTACGTTTGAACACTTGACCCAGACTTGGCATTGAGTGCGCGCGCGTCACAGCACGATTGACCGCCCATTGGTAGGTCGTGTACTGAGCAGGAATCCCTTCATCGAGCATGCTTTTTCCAGAATGATAGGTGTCAGGCTTTAAGGAAAGTGGCGGTATACGTGGCATAATAATCGCGGCGATAAAGCCTGTTAAAGCAATGGTCAGATAAAAATAAACAAAGTTATCATCCACGCCGATGGTTTTGGCGACGACGTAAGTAAAAGCGATAGAAGTCACCGAAAAAGTCGTCGCGATAATCGCCGCTTCACGCTGGCTATAGTAGCTTTTATCATACTCCTGCATGGTCACCAGTAGACCGATAGAAGCCGCGCCAAACCAAGAGGACATCGCATCTACCGCTGAGCGTCCTGGCAACTTAAACAGTTTGACAAATATTTTGCTCGCCAGTGTGCCCAAAAACTCCATCAAACCAAAATCTGTCAAAAACGGCAACGATAAAATGGCGAAGAAAAACAAAGGAATCAAAATCGGAATCAAATCTTCAAAAATAACGCCGCCGGTATTACGGTTAATAATAAATTCAGGGCCGACTTGCAGATAAATCATCCAGACAAACACCATCCCTAACAATCGGGCAGTGAGCCAAAACCAATCAACATCGAAGAGTTTTTTGACCATAGAGTCTTCATGCAGGTTGGGCTTTAACACCTTCACAGCCAACGCCCCAAGAAAGGAAGTCGTCACGATTGCCATTGCCACATAAACGACAGAACCGCCCAGCAAAGCTTGCAAAGCGTCCGTTAACACACCCAATAAAATCGTAACCTTTCCGTCCCATTGAAACGGAATAATAAATAGTGCAATGCCCAATGCTGAAAACAATAAAAACTTCCACATTGACGCACGCCACTGCTCTCCTTGCGGTGTTTCTGAATCGACAACATCATTTCCTAATATCGGTTGCTGCGACTTATCGAGATAATTCGTCATTTAATTCCTCCTTGATGGGCGACGATCGCCAATTTTTCCATTTTGCTGTCTGACCAATGCCTGGATTTAGCGAATTGGTTGGATCTAGTTTTTTATAAAAAGTATGTAGTGCAGGTTTTGCGGTATAGACATGACCCACATTATGTTCAGCAGGGTACTCTATACGACGTCGATCATAAAACGCCAATAGCTCATCCTTAAATTTTTTTGCATCCACTTCAGGGTATAACAGATAATCTTGGTGCATGACATGGCAAAAAAAGTGCCCTAAATAAAAGGTTTTACTGACCTGCTTTTGTAAGTTAATAGGTAGCACTTCATCCCAATCTACGGCATTTCTTGGTAAGGCAATGTCGGTAGATAATAGCTCGCCAAACCTTGTGTGGTTAAGATTGTGATAACGAAACATGGCAGCAGTTGCCGCACTACGAAACACCAATAATGCTTGGGATTCTGCTGCTGTACAAAGATGTACGACGCCTTGATGCTGCTGCATATGGGACTTTAGAAATACTTGAGCGGCGGCAATATGACCATGACTGCCGTTATCATTGCTATTATCATCGTCCGTATTATTGCCATCCGCGACTTTAATGATTAAATGATAACGATAGGAGCACGCCTGCTCAGCCAAAGAATTGGGTAATGACGGCGGCATAAAAACACCAGTCATTTGTAGCAGCCGATCTGGTAAAGTCTGAGGCAGTCGCCATTTATCCAAATAATAGCCAATCTTGGCTTGTAACCGATACAATGCTCCTATCTTACTGGCTGGCAGTTTTCGCATACTTAAGCAAGTATCGCGGCCATAGCGCATGGTAATATCGTTGTAATCTTGATGCATATATTCTGCCAAAATAGGCAGGTTTAGCTCGCTTTTTAGCCACTGTTGCCTGAGTGTGGTCAAAGTATTGGCGTCATTAGTCGAGATATAGAATGTTTGCTCTTGAGTCGGTTTGGCAAATGTCGCGACTCGAACCGCAAAGACGATGACTTTGCCTGCTGAACCCGAAGCTTCATATAATCCGTTAGGATCATTATTGAATCTGGCAGGCGTGTCTGCTTCGCAATCGCGAACTTTATGTTGATAATGGTGGTTTGTACAGGATTTACTGCTGATACTATTTGGATTTTTATTAAATAGACCTCTTGCAAAAGTAGCAGAGGGTTTTACAATAACTAATACATTCACAACTAGCTAAGAACCATGCCAAACATAGATAAGCTACTCGAACAAAATAACGCAGGCTTCAAAC
>NZ_JAFCTE010000046.1:0-2162 GCF_049895865.1 Psychrobacter sp. TWR1-1-1
GATAGACTATTAAGTCCCTTAATCTTAAGGTTTAAGCTGGGATTCTCATAGATAGGTTTCAAAACTTCGTGAAAAGCATTTTGTGCTTGTAAAAATTTACTGTAATTTTCTATAGAAGCAAATGGTTCCATAGATAAAACGAGCATGTCAACACTATCATGTATTTGGCGGGAGTGCTTTTTTAATGCTTCACTAAGAGGTAAGTTCATCATTGTTTCCTATACTGTATTCACATTTATTAGGTAACGTTAGGGCATAGTCTCATTTTTATCCTATTTATTCAGTTTCTCTCAGACTGAGGACACGCCGTAATGTTTTTAAAGTTTTATTGATTGTCTTTACGTATTTTATCTAGAACACTTTGTCTAAAATTCATAGGTTAACCCTACTTTGTAATTTCTTCCTAGTGCCGTAAATCTTTCAATGCCAACCCCTTGGTCATCTACCATAGAGTTGACGTTTAATTCTGCTAACGAACGCAAGTTGTCCCATGGAACATATTTAGCATCAAATAAATTAAACACCCCCGCTGATAGTTTTAAATTAGAACTTAATTTTTTACTCCCATAAACATCATATACATAAGCCGATTTAGACTTATCAATGTGCTTATAAGGAGCAATGACATTCTTATAAGGTGTGTTATAACCATTTGATTCTAAGGTAACTACTTTTGCATCATTAGCATGTTTCCTGCCCAAATACCTTAGATTCGCAGACAGTTGCCAATCTTTTTTAGGGGCTTCATAACCTAACCCTAATGTGACATTCAAAGGCTGAGTAGCAAGTAAGTTGGTTCCTTTATCAGTTTTATCTTTGGCATAATTTAAATTAGCAAATACCTGAATATCTCCTCCTAGGTCAGCAAGCTGTCCAACATCCCATACGCCTCCTAAACGCAATCCATAAGTCTCTGCGTCACCAATATTTTGGGCGCTGAGTATATTTATAGAATGGGGTGAACAAACCGGTTGGCCGGTCGAATAATCTTCATAGCATCGTTGTTGTTCCTCTTGAGAATTCAACAAACTAATAAAGTCACTATATTTAGTATAGAAACCTATAGCTGTAAAACTTAAATCTTGAAACTGGCCAGATAAGCTTAGCTCATGATTAATAGACTTCTCAGGTTTGAGGTGAACATTAGGCATTAAGCTATTTCCCATCATCTCAAATGCTGAATACATTTGGCTGGTAGTGGGTGCCATGAATCCTGTAGATAGCTGATACTGGGTCTGCAAATTGGGACTGATTTTGTAGTTTATGGAAAACATCCCCCCTATATTGTCCATTTTCTTATTGTGATCAAACTCGCCATTCTCATAATCAATACGTACCGGATAATATTTGCTTGACTTCTCGACGCCTTTTTTATTGATTTCATCCATATAAGGTTTGTAGTTGTAATTGTCATACCGAAGCCCAATCGTCGTATCGAGCTTTTCCGTTAAATTTATTTTGTCTTGAATGGCCACATTGAAGATATCTTGCTTCACTGAGGGCCCAATAAAATCGTACCAAGAACTGGGGTTGCCTGAAGAAGGAATATAAGTTTCTTCTAAGGTCAATCTATGGTCCGTCTTTGCATATTTTGTATTAACTGACAAAGTATGAGAGCCTAGCTTCTCAGTTTCTAACGGTAAGCTTGTTGCCTCTATACTTAGTTGTATGGTTTTGTCCTCTTGAGGCCGATGCTTCACTCCATCTACCCTATAAGAGTCAGATCCCCATACTTGGCTATAAGTTTCTGTATTAGCCACTCCTGTAATTTTTTGCTGAGTTAAAGTGGTATTGACCTCATCTATGAACTCACTAGTAATAGGTAGGTATCTATAACTGATGCCATAGCTTTCTAATTCTGCAGTATCCTTACCAATTCTTGAAGCAAAAGTCTTTCTGGTAAAGTTATTGGATACTCTATCCGTTTTTTGTTTAGTGGCATGAAAACCTAATCGGTTTTCTTCGTTCAAATGAAGGTATAACTTTGCTAACGTTGCCTCTGTTGTATAACTTAATGGGTCAGGTAATATTGCTGCTGTATTAGATCTGTACCCTGTAGAGGGATATTTATAGTCTGGATCATTGATAAAATCATAGGCAGGATCTAGTTTGTTTTTATCGAAATCTAACATTCGGTGATTTTTTGTTTCATGTCCTTCACG
>NZ_JAFCTE010000047.1:0-1961 GCF_049895865.1 Psychrobacter sp. TWR1-1-1
AAATAATATTCGTATTATGCGGTTATGATGAATTTGGTTGAGCATTACTTTTTTTTGTAAATTCGATGAATTTGGTGAAGGTTGCACATTGTTCATAAGAAAGTAGCTCGATAGTTAAAAAGTAGCAGCCAGTTATTTAGCGAACTGCGAATATTTTTATTGGAGAATAAACTGTATTTGCAGGTAGTTTTTTACAGATTATTGTAAATGATAATCATTCAATTATCAAAATTATGATGTGTTACTACCCCAATCATTTCAATGAATGAGTGTTTTACGATTTATATTGAATATTTTTGATAAAAGTAGGGCGGTATTTTTTTATGTGAACTAATAGATACTTATATTACAGACCTACACTATCAATCCTGTAGAACTTGACTTAGGGGGGAGTATTTACGCAGTCTGATAATGAAAGTCAAACCACATTTTTCTTAGCGTTCTATAGCTTAAACGCTATTGAATCCTACTCCTAGCATAGCCACTATGTTGCCTCGGGGCGTAATACTGCTTCGCTTCCTCCTTCCTCATTTAAGAAGTCTCATTCAGCCTGAGCTGCCTAGCTACTTTGTCGTTGTCGTTGTCATCTGCTAGTTTTTGACGGTTTCAGTCATAAAAGCGGCACTATGAGTCCTGGTTATCTTAGTGATGATAAACGCTCTATTAAGTCTTTAATTTACCAGAACGGGTTCTACAGTTTTTTCAGCATAGCTTAAATGGCCCTGATATAAGCTATCCTACTGTAACTATGAGAATACAGTAGGATTTAAATGGACTGCTTTATCGCACCGTATATTCTTCTAATTTAGAATATTACGGTCATACCGATAGCAGTGATAGTTGATATAAGAAAAGAGCCAACTACTAACCATTGTGGGACATTATTATCTCTTTTGAAAAAAATATATTTAACGATGGAGACAACTAAAAAAATAAAAATCGCAGGTAATACAACTCCATCCCTAGTTATTATCTTATCGAAAACTAACATCAAAGCTACGAATAAAATAACATAAGCAAAGGCTACGGAGGATGCTAAACCTAGAGGATCTAATACATCTGTCTTTTTACCCATGTTAAAACACCTATCCTTAAATATGGTTGTACTGTGAGATAGTAGCGTCATAGCGCACCGATCACGAATAGAATATGTATGGTAAGTACACCATGAAGTACACTGTGGCTATTTCAGCGAGTTAAAGCGTTGATACCATTCGCCCACAGCTTAGCGTTCAAGTCCTCACTAGGGAACCATGCTTACTCCCATAAAACCTATTATTTCCCATCAATCGTTCCTTTAAAAGCCGCCTTCTTATTGTTAGTTTTTCTCTTACGCTTGAACGTTGGTTTTATAGTATTCATTTCTTGTCTGAATTTTTTCCATTGCCTAGGGTGAGAGGTCTTGATATGACCCACCTTAGAAGTAATGCTACGCCAGTCTTTATCGTAACTAGATAGATTCTTCTCAGTATGAAAGCGTAGAGAGAGCTTGTGTATATCAGAGCGGAGCTTCTTTCTTTTGTCGTTGTTGATTGTAGGTTTTTTTGAATTAACAGTTAGGCCAGTTACTGTTTTTCCTACACCGTTAACAGAAGGAGAAAAAATTGTTTGTTTCTTACGGTTTGGATGATGAGCTTTATGGAAAACCATTGAGTATATCTTGGAGATAATATCTGTTTTTTTTTGGTCAGTTAATGGCCGTGAGCTAGAGATGGTTATATCGTCAATATATCTGCTGTAAGCAACTTGTTGGCGGTCCAAGTCTTCAACTAGTTTTGGCTCTATATCATAGAAGATTAACTGTGCAAGGTATCCACTAGTCTTCCATCCTTGTGGTAGCTCGGGTAATCATCCCAACCATAAGACACTTATCAAATAGAATTAAGCTGCGTGGTTTAGTTTCTGCATTGGCGTAAAACCGCCATTGCCCATATTCGGGCGCTCGTGGTTGTAGTGATATA
>NZ_JAFCTE010000048.1:0-1368 GCF_049895865.1 Psychrobacter sp. TWR1-1-1
TCACCATTCCACCCCATCCAAACGACTGATTTTCCGTTCAACACGTCTTGCAGTACTATTGCAAGTCCACCTGCCATTGGGTTGTTATCAGGCATTTTAACTCGGTTAGATAGGACGATTAAGCGACTCATAACACCTCTCCTTATATTTTTATTAGTGGTTGCCGCTAACCTCTACTCAATCAGAAGTTAGGGTGTTATTTCTTTGACAAAAATTTAAAAAACTATTGAGTAAAACAGTCACCTCATCAATGTTGTTCACATAGTAATGAGCGTGCGATGACCCGCTCCCAACCTTAACCCCCATACCTTTTACTGATTGGGAATAAGAGTTGTCTATCGACTGGTTCTTTTCTAGTTGTTCATTTTCGCTTCGTAATGCGAGAAATCCTGCTTCATCGGTAATATCATCACCAATAAAAATAGGACAAACATTCTCTTTGCTCTGCATCTTTTTTAATAAGGTTAAGATAGCTGCGCCTTTATAGACGCCTTTAGGAGCCAACTCCCAAACGTATTTCCCGGGTTTTAAAGTCCAGTTAGGGTAATTTTTTGAGGTTTCTAACATGATGGCATGCGCCACATTGGCCAAACCAGGGTTTTGCCGGAAATGCAATGCGAGAGAATAAGGTTTATTTTCTATAGTGAAGTCATCAAAGGAGGAGCAAGATTGGATGACCGACTGACGGATGGCATCAAGTTCAAGTATGTCAACAGAAGCAACGTTCACCTCACTATTATCACTGTATGATATTTCTAGTCCATGAGTGGCAGCAATAGGTAACTTTATAGGAGACAGCATCTGTCTTGCTTCTTTAAGGCTGCGGCCGGTCACGGCTGCAATTTTCACCCCGTGGCTTTGTATGTTTTGTAAAAGCGTTAAAGTGGACGTTGGGATGATGCTATCTTTAGGGTGCAGCGTAAATTCAGCGAGCGTGCCATCTATATCTAAAAACACGCAGTACTCTTGCTGATTGCATAAATAATCAGAAAAGTTTTTTGGGCAGATATATAAAGGTTGCCTGTTTATACCGAGGCTTCTTCCTGAAGTCACTTCTATTCCTTTTTAGCAAAGCACCATACTTTAAATATCTTGTTCTAAATTTGAGACTCCGTGCTTGTTTAGAGTGGACGCAATATTTTTTGGGGCTATATAGATAGCCAGTCTTACCTAATTGGATCTTATAACAAGTCTGCCATAAACATAAAGACACTTGAGGGTAAGAGTGTTCAATTTGATACGAGTTCTGTAACTGATCAAATACTGCCCCCGTTACTCAACCTTCATTAGTCAACACGTTTTGATAATAGCCATCTAACTATTTATAAAGCAGCGTCCCTACTCTAAGCACCCTATCACTGCACTATA
>NZ_JAFCTE010000049.1:0-1309 GCF_049895865.1 Psychrobacter sp. TWR1-1-1
TGAACCGCCCCGGGATTGTCGGAGACCTAATATTCTGAGAGAATACGACAATGAAAAGACAAACCTATACTCCTGAGATTAAAGAACGCGCCGTTCGCATGCTGATTGAAGCGGCAGGCGATTACCCCTCCACCTGGTCAGCTATTCAAGCCATTGCTCCTAAGATTGGCTGCACGCCTGAAACCCTGCGATCGTGGCATAAAAAGCACATAGACCAAACCATTCCTGCCTCAGTACAAGCCCAAAGCCAAGAGCAACGTATTAAAGAGCTTGAACGCGAGAATAAAGAGCTCAAGCAAGTTAATGAAATCATCAGAAAGGCCGCGGCTTTTTTCGCCCAGGCGGAGCTCGGCCGCCCACCAAAGTGATGGTCGATTTTATTGATGACCATAAAGATAGTTACGGGGTCGAGCTGATCTGTAGAGTACTGCCGATTGCTCCATCAACCTATCACCGGGCTAAAGACTTAGAAGAATGCCCTGACAAGCGCTCATTACGCAGTCAACATGACGACTTCTACATCAGTGAAATCAAACGCATCTGGCAGGACAGCAAGTGCCGTTACGGTGTGCGTAAAGTCTGGCAGCAGATGAAAGTTGATGGGTTAAAGGTTGCTCGTTGCACCGTAGAGCGTTTAATGAGACAGCATGACCTACAAGGCGTCTGGCGTGGTAAAGGTAAGATTACCACCAACAGCCGTGACGACCAGAAGCGTGCTGATGACTTGGTTAATCGTAACTTTAGCGCTCATCGCCCTAACCAGCTGTGGGTGGCAGATTTTACCTAT
Source organism: Psychrobacter sp. TWR1-1-1 (assembly GCF_049895865.1). Taxonomy (NCBI): domain Bacteria; kingdom Pseudomonadati; phylum Pseudomonadota; class Gammaproteobacteria; order Moraxellales; family Moraxellaceae; genus Psychrobacter; species Psychrobacter sp. TWR1-1-1. The sequence continues at coordinate 788 of NZ_JAFCTE010000049.1, forward strand.
ATCAAGACGACAAGCGGCTGGGTATATACCGCTTTTATTATTGATGTGTTTGCTCGTGCCATTGTGGGCTGGAAAGTATCTAATCGCATGAACACCGATATGGTGATGGCCGCGCTCAATCAAGCGATAACAGATAGGAATAATCCTAAAGAAGTGATCCATCATAGCGATCGCGGGGTTCAGTACTTATCCATTCGCTACACTTCTAGAATGAAGGACTCTGGCATTATTGCCTCGGTCGGCACAACTGGCGACTCGTATGATAATGCATTGGCTGAAACGGTCAATGGCCTATATAAGTCTGAGGTGATTCATTATTTGAAAGAGAGCTGGACTGGCGTCAACGATGTTGAATTAGCAACCCTTGAATGGGTAGACTGGTTTAACAAGAAGCGTTTGCATAGCACGATTGGTTATGTGTCACCTTTTGAGTTTGAAAAGCAGTATTATGATAATTTAATCCTGTCAGGTGTTGCTGCCTGACTCAAGTAAATAAGCCTCCGATAAAGTCGGGGCGGTTCA
>NZ_JAFCTE010000050.1:0-1309 GCF_049895865.1 Psychrobacter sp. TWR1-1-1
TGAACCGCCCCGACTATATCGGAGGCTGATCTACTTGAGTCAGGCAGCGATGCCTGACAGGGTTAAATTATCATAATACCGCTTTTCAAACTCAAAGGGTGACACATATCCAATCGTGCTATGTAGACGCTTCTTGTTGAACCAATCCACCCACTCAAGGGTTGCCAGTTCAACATCGTTCACACCAGTCCAGTTCTGCTTTAAATAATGAATCACCTCAGACTTGTAAAGCCCATTGACCGTTTCAGCCAATGCATTGTCGTATGAATCGCCTGTTGTGCCAACGGAGGCAATAACACCAGAGTCCGTCATCTTATCGGTATAGCGAATAGATAAGTACTGAACCCCTCGATCACTGTGATGAATGACATCTTTGGGATTGTTTCTATCTGTTATCGCTTGATTTAATGCCGCCATTACCATATCCGTGTTCATACGATTCGATACTTTCCAGCCGACAATAGCGCGAGCAAATACATCAATAATAAAAGCGGTATAAACCCAGCCGCTCAATGTCTTGATATAAGTAAAATCTGCAACCCACAGCTGATTAGGACGATGGGCATTAAAGTTACGATTGACCAAGTCGTCAGCACGCTTTTGGTCGTCACGGCTGTTGGTGGTAATCTTACCCTTACCGCGCCAGACACCTTGTAAGCCGTGCTGACTCATTAAACGCTCGACGGTGCAGCGTGCGATATAAATGCCATCTGCCTTCATCTGCCGCCAGACTTTGCGAGCACCATAGCGGCATTTGCTGTCCTGCCAGATGCGTTTAATCTCGCTGAGATAGTAGTCGTCATGCTGACTGCGCAGTGAACGCCTTTCAGGGCAGCACTCTAGGTCTTTAGTACGGTGATAGGTTGACGGGGCAATCGGTAGTACTCTACAAATCAGCTCGACCCCATAACTACCTCTATAGTCATCAATAAACTGAACCATTATCTGGGTGGACGGTCGAGCTCCGCCTGGGCGAAAAAAGCAGCAGCCTTACGTATAATCTCATTGGCTTGCTTGAGCTCTTTGTTCTCGCGTTCAAGCTCTTTGATACGCTCTTTGTCACTTTGAGCCTGCACTGAGGCGGGAATGGTTTGGTCTATGTGCTTTTTATGCCAGGATCGCAGTGTCTCAGGCGTACAGCCAATCTTTGACGCTATGGCTTGAATGGCTGACCATGTAGAAGGATAGTCGCTCGACGCTTCAATCAGCATGCGAACGGCGCGTTCTTTAATCTCAGGAGTGTAGGTTTGTCTTTTCATTGTCGTATTCTCTCAGAATGTTGAGTCTCCGACAATCCCGGGGCGGTTCA
>NZ_JAFCTE010000051.1:0-1302 GCF_049895865.1 Psychrobacter sp. TWR1-1-1
GAGCCCATCCCATATTCTGTGTAACTGCCCTTTAGATTAAATGCTTACTGATACGGTCATCAAACATAATCATAAAACGATTCAGAGCAGACGTCCAGTTACGGATTGGCATCGACCACTTTTTAGACGCCTGCTGGGTGGCTAAGTACACCACTTTGAATGCTGCCTGATCAGATGGGAACACCTTACGCTTATTCACTGCCGTCCGAATCACACTGTTTAGCGACTCTATCGCATTGGTGGTATAAATCACTTTTCTGATGTCTTTCGGATACTCAAAGAACACCGTTAAGCCCTCCCAGTTATTGCGCCAAGACTTGACCACGTGCGGGTAATCTTTGCCCCAAGTCTCATCAAAGTGCTCAAGATTGGCCTCTGCCATCTCAAGGGTATCAGCGCCGTAAATGGCCTTTAAATCAGCCGCTACGGCCTTTTTATCCGTCCACGGCACAAACTTCATTGAATAGCGCACCATGTGTACGATACACAGCTGAACCTGTGCCTTTGGATAGACGGTGTTAATGGCATCAGGGAAGCCCTTTAGACCGTCAACACAAGCGATTAAGATGTCTTGTACGCCACGGTTTTGAAGCTCGGTAAGAACACCTAGCCAGAACTTAGCGCCTTCATTCTCTGAGAGCCACATACCAAGCAGCTCTTTTTTACCGTTAAGAGCAACACCTAGCGCCAGATAGATAGCCTTGTTGATGATCTGCTTGTCTTGACGTATCTTCACGACGATGCAGTCCAAATAGACGATAGGATAAACACTATTCAATGGCCTGTTCTGCCAAGCGGTGATGTCCTCTAATATGTTATCGGTGACTCTTGAGACAAGAGAGCTTGAGATGTCGACATCGTAGAGCTCTTTAATGCTCTCTACAATCTCGGTGGTGGTTTGACCCTTGGCGTAAAGGAAGATGATCTTGTCATCAAGGCCACTAATACGGGTTTGATGCTTGCGCACGAGTGTAGGTTCAAAGTCACCATGACGGTCTCTTGGGGTAGAGATTTCAAGATCGCCTGTGTCACTTCGGACAGTCTTTTTAGTGTGCCCGTTACGCTTATTAGGTTTATCCGCCTTTTCATGCTTAGGGTAGCCGAGATGGTCTTCCATCTCAGCTTCTAAGGCAGTATCAATAAAGGATTGCATGAGCTGCTTTTGAAAATCTTTGATGTCATCGAAGCTGTTCATGCTACCAGCCATTTGCTCGGCCAGTTTTTTAATGTCAGATTGAGTAGTCATTGCTTATTCTCCGGTTAATGGATTATAAGCAGTTACACAGTTTTTAGGAAACTCCC
>NZ_JAFCTE010000052.1:0-1293 GCF_049895865.1 Psychrobacter sp. TWR1-1-1
TGAACCGCCCCGGAATTGTCGGAGACTCAACATTCTGAGAGAATACGACAATGAAAAGACAAATCTACACTCCTGAGATTAAAGAACGCGCCGTTCGCATGCTGATTGAAGCGTCTGGCGACTATCCTTCTACATGGTCAGCCATTCAAGCCATAGCGTCAAAGATTGGCTGTACGCCTGAGACACTGTGATCCTGACATAAAAAGCACATAGACCAAACCATTCCCGCCTCAGTGCAGGCTCAAAGTGATAAAGAGCGCATCAAAGAGCTTGAACGCGAGAATAAAGAGCTTAAACAAGCTAATGAAATCATCAGAAAGGCTGCGGCTTTTTTCGCCCAGGCGGAGCTCGACCGCACGCCTTAGTAATGATCAGTTTTATTGATAATAACAGAGCTAAATATGGGGTCGAGCTGATCTGTAGAGTCCTACCGATTGCCCCGTCGACTTATTATCGTGCTAAAGACCTAGAAAACAGTCCTGAAAAGCGTTCACTGCGCAGACAGCATGACGACTTTTACATCGGTGAAATCAGACGCATCTGGCAGGACAGCAAGTGCCGTTACGGTGCTCGTAAAGTATGGCAGCAGATGAAAGCTGATGGGTTAAAGATTGCTCGGTGTACCATAGAGCGATTAATGAGACAGCATGGCTTACAAGGTGTCTGGCGTGGTAAGGGCAAGATTACCACCAACAGCCGTGACGACCAGCAGCGCGCTGATGACTTGGTCAATCGCAACTTCAAGGCGCATCGTCCTAACCAGCTTTAGGTAGCGGACTTCACCTACATCAAGACAACGAGCGGCTGGGTATATACTGCTTTTGTTATTGATGTGTTTGCTCGCGCTATTGTGGGCTGGAAAGTTTCTAATCGCATGAACACCGATATGGTAATGGCGGCATTGAACCAAGCAATAGCAGATAGAAACAATCCCAAAGACGTGATTCATCATAGTGATCGAGGGGTTCAGTACTTATCTATTCGCTATACTGATAAGATGAAAGACTCTGGCGTGATTGCATCTGTTGGCACAACAGGCGATTCATACGACAATGCATTGGCTGAAACGGTCAATGGGCTGTGCAAGTCTGAGGTGATTCATTATTTAAAGCAGAACTGGACTGGTGTGAATGATATTGAACTGGCAACCCTTGAGTGGGTAGATTGGTTCAATAAAACACGACTGCATAGCACGATTGGTTATGTGTCACCCTTTGAGTTTGAAAAGCGGTATTATGATAATTTGACCCTGTCGGGTATTGCTGCCTGACTCAAGTAAATCACTCTCCGATA
>NZ_JAFCTE010000053.1:0-1277 GCF_049895865.1 Psychrobacter sp. TWR1-1-1
TGAGCTATGCTGAAGAAACCGTAGAGATAAACTTGGTAAACTAAGCGTATTAACAGGAGTTTACCATGACCAAGAAAGTAAGAACCTACAGTGACGAATTTAAAGCCGAAGCTGTTAAAAAGATAGCAGACAACAACGGCAATATTTCAGCGACTGCAAAGCAGCTTGGCATTTCCATGCAAACGCTATCAAATTGGCATAACAAAGCCAATCAAGGCAAGCTTATCGGCACAGAGCAATATGATCCTGATCTTATAAGTGCTCTTCAAGAAATAAAGCAGCTTAAGCGGCAGCTCAAAGTGGCTGAAGAGGAACGCGAGATCTTAAAAAAGGCGACGGCGTACTTTGCCAAGCACAGTTAGTGAAGTACGCCTTTATCAAAGACAACAAGCACTTCTTTAGCATCACCACTATGTGCCGTGTGTTAAGGGTTAAGCCCTCAAGCTATTACGACTGGCTAAGTCGTGACATCAGTGACCAGCAGATACATCGCAACCAGTCTGAATTACTAGTTAAAGCGGCTCACAGTGAAACGAAAGAACGTTATGGCGTAGATCGACTGCATGCTCATCTAAGCGAGCAAGGCCACAACATTAGCCTGTATATGGTAAGAAGCATCAAAGAGCAACACGGCATTAAATGTCGTCGTCATAAGCGCTTTAAAGTGACCACCGACTCTAATCACAACAAGCTGGTCTATCCGAATGTGCTGGATCAGCAGTTTGATGCTAAGCGCCCTAATGAGTCTTGGGTAAGCGATATTACTTATATCTGGACCCATGAGGGCTGGTTGTACTTAGCAGGAGTGAAAGATTTATATACCAAAGAGTTGGTCGGTTACGCTATCAACAAACGCATGACTGCTGACTTAGTTTGCAAAGCACTAAGTATGGCAATCAAAAACAAACGGCCTAATAAAGGATTAATTGTGCACTCAGACAGAGGTAGTCAATACTGTAGCCATGCGTATCATAAGATCATTAAACAGCACCAGTTTATAGGCTCAATGAGTGGCAAAGGTAATTGCTTTGATAACGCACCCATAGAAAGCTTCTGGGGCATATTGAAGAATGAGCTGGTATATCATAAGGATTATAAAACTAGATTTGCCGCCATTACCGATATCATTAGATACATCGAGCTATATTACAACCAGACTAGGATTCAAAAGGGCTTGAGCTATAAATCGCCAAGACAGGTGTGGTTTGATTATTATCGTCAAGCTGCGTAATTAAAATCTCCCAAGTTTGGTTCTACGGATTTGACGGCAGGGGTCA
>NZ_JAFCTE010000054.1:0-1199 GCF_049895865.1 Psychrobacter sp. TWR1-1-1
GGTAATCCCCCCAATAAATAAGAACACTTAGAAATAGAGATTAACTGCTAAAATATACCAGCAGGAGAATCCTATGAAAAAGACACGCTTTACTGATAATCAAATCGTTAATATCCTTAAACAAGCAGAACAAGGCGTACCTATCGCTGATTTATGCCGTGAGTATAATGTCGGCCAAAGCACGTTCTATAACTGGCGCTCTAAATATGGTGGCATGGATGCTGCGCTTATCACTCGTCTCAAAGAGCTTGAAGTTGAGAATGCTCGCTTAAAAAAGATGTATGCCGATGAATGTCTCAAATCCGACATATTACAGGATGCCATGTCAAAAAAGTGGTAGCGCCACTCAGGCGCAAAGAGATGGCTTGTCACTACATTAAAGAGCATGGCATCAGTATCCGCAGAGCTTGCTTGATCTTTAACATTAGCGTCACCTGTTATTATCACAAGTCGGTAGCAACGGATGAGAATAAGCAGATAGCGGACTTGCTCATAGATCTGACCGAGCAGAACAAGAACTGGGGCTTTGGATTGTGTTTTTTAAGCCTGCGTAACGTGCTGGGACTGCCATACAATCATAAACGGGTGTATCGCATCTACTGTGAGCTTGAGTTGAACCTTAGAATCAAACCTCGCCGCCGCATGAAGCGCGCCAAACCTGTGCCACTTGCTGTACCTGATAAGATAAACCAAAGCTGGAGCATGGACTTCATGCATGATGCTTTAACTGATGGACGAGGGTTTAGACTGTTTAACGTCATTGATGATTATAACCGTGAAGCCTTAACCGTTGAGATTGACTTCTCATTACCCGCTCAAAGAGTCATACGCAGTTTAAATCAGCTGATTGAATGTCGAGGTAAACCGGTCCAGGTAAGATGTGATAATGGACCTGAGTACATCAGCAACGCGCTCAAAGACTGGGCTTTAGATCAAGGTATTACGATAAGCTATATTGAGCCTGGCAATCCACAGCAGAATGCTTATGTTGAGCGCTATAATAGAACAATGCGTTATGATTGGTTAAATCAGGAATTATTTACAGATTTAGACCAAGTCCGTCAGCAAGCTGAGGCTTGGTTATATCACTACAACCACGAGCGCCCGAATATGGGCAATGGCGGTTTTACGCCAATGCAGAAACTAAACCACGCAGCTTAATTCTATTTGATAAGTGTCTTATGGTTGGGATGATTACC
>NZ_JAFCTE010000055.1:0-1197 GCF_049895865.1 Psychrobacter sp. TWR1-1-1
GATCTGTACCCTGTAGAGGGATATTTATAGTCTGGATCATTGATAAAATCATAGGCAGGATCTAGTTTGTTTTTATCGAAATCTAACATTCGGTGATTTTTTGTTTCATGTCCTTCACGATGCACATAATTAATTATTGCCTCAACCTTATCGTTTTTCCCTGCTAAACCAAAAGCGTTACTAAATTCTTCATTGCTATTGCTATAACCTGTTTTGATATAACCACCAAGTTGACGATCAGGTCTTATTAAATCTTCTGGGTCTTTGGTCTTGAAACTAACAGACCCTCCCATTGCACCACTACCAGAATTAAAAGAGTCCGCCCCGACTTCAAACTCCACCTCTGACAGAAGCTCTACATCGGGTGAAAATCGACCCTCAAACATATATCCATAAGCTGAAAATATTTCATTGACTTGCTTATCTGGCAAGCTAACGCCATCTAAGTTTAAAGCTACCCTATTGCCATCTACCCCTCTGATGGCGTAGCCATTGCTACCATATCTTCCTGCATCTGCCACACTTATATCAGGGTTATAACGGACTAAATCTTTATCACTGTCAATTAGGTTGTCTGATATCGTCTTGGCCGTTTTAAGGTCGTCCCCTACATTTATAGGGGGCTGCTTATTAGCATAAACAGTTATCGTGTCCATATGTAACATCGGTAAGTTTTCTTCTTGGTGCTGAGTATCCGCAATGGCTGATTGATACATCAAAGTTCCAACAAGAATACTTAATAGGGTTTTAGACTTACCTTTAAGACTAGGTATATATATCGACTTCTTATAAGTTGAATCCTCGTGCATTCCAAATTTCCTATAGTAAAAATAAGCACAATTTTCTTCACATCAGCCTCGTCGTCAAAGGAAATAATATTAATTGTTAATAACATTGCTGATAGTTTCTTCATATAATAAAACAATATAGTTACATTGTAAACGATAATCATTAACAAATAGGAAAATATATGATCTTAGAGTATTTTACTTTTCGCAAAGGCTTAGCAAGGAGTCAGGAAAACGTCTTGCAATAGTAGGAAAAATTAAGCGTCCGGCAGTCGAGACATCCACAAAGTAACAGTGATGCATATTGCGCATGTAACCCAAGCAAGCCACTGCAAACTATCAGAAAATCGGTAAAACAACATACCGCATGACATAGCCATCATTGACCAAGCCAAATATTTTGCCTTAC
>NZ_JAFCTE010000056.1:0-1064 GCF_049895865.1 Psychrobacter sp. TWR1-1-1
GCCAAGGCATTGTCATAAGAATCCCCTGTTGTGCCAACAGAGGCAATCACACCAGAGTCCGTCATCTTATCTGTATAGCGAATGGATAAATACTGAACCCCTCTATCGCTATGATGAATCACATCTTTAGGATTATTCCTGTATGCAATGGCCTGATTGAGCGCTGCCATCACCATATCGGTGTTCATGCGATTAGACACCTTCCAGCCCACAATAGCGCGAGCAAACACATCAATAATAAAAGCCGTGTATACCCAGCCGCTAGTTGTCTTGATATAAGTGAAGTCCGAAACCCATAGCTGGTTAGGGCGGTGGGCGCTAAAGTTACGATTGACTAAATCATTCGCCCGCAGCTGATCATCACGACTATTGGTAGTAATCTTACTCTTACCGCGCCAAACTCCTTGCATACCGTGCTGCTTCATTAGTCGCTCAATAGTACAACGAGCGACATGAATGCCGTCTGCTTTCATCTGCTGCCATACTTTACGCACACCATAGCGGCACTTGCTATCCTGCCAGATGCGCCTGATCTCGCTGATGTAGAAGTCATCATGGTGGCAACGCAATGAGCGCTTGTGTGGGTTGTTGCTTAAGTCTTTAGCGCGATAATAGGTTGATTGGGCAATCGGTAATACTCGACAAATTGGCTCGACCCCATAGAGGTGTTTGTAATCATCAATAAACTGAGTCATTATTTCGGTGGGCGGCCGAGCTCCGCCTGGGCGAAAAAAGCAGCAGCCTTACGTATAATCTCATTGGCTTGCTTGAGTTCTCTATTCTCTCGTTCAAGTTCTTTGATGCGCTCTTTGTCACTTTGAGCCTGCACTGAGGCAGGAATGGTTTGATCAATGTGCTTTTTATGCCAAGATCGCAGTGTCTCAGGTGTACAGCCAATCTTTGACGCTATGGCTTGAATGGCTGACCATGTGGAAGGATAGTCGCTCGACGCTTCAATCAGCATGCGAACGGCGCGTTCTTTAATCTCAGGAGTGTAGGTTTGTCTTTTCATTGTCATATTCTCTCAGAATGTTGAGTCTCCGACAATCCCGGGGCGGTTCAAA